>JAHEEZ010000414.1 GCA_024640445.1 Acidobacteriota bacterium
TATCCGTTCAGAGCAACGCTCCGCGTTGCATGGCAGCGCAAGCGCTGCTCTTAACGTTGGAGTTTTATCCGTTCAGAGCAACGCTCCGCGTTGCATGGCAGCGCAAGCGCTGCTCTTAACGAGCGAATTTGTATTGTTGCAGCCCGGAGGGCTGCTCTAAACGAGGCTATTGCGGATCCAAACGAACAACCAGCACATCATGCGAACCCACTGTCGCAGAGAGCGGCGGCGCTGTGGTCCCAAGTTCTTTCTTCGCCCAAAGGTCCCGCACCGAGTATTCCTTCTGCTTCGCGTCAAATTGATAGTGAGAGAAGTCGTCCTTGATGAAGTGCTCCTTCCAGTCAAACGAAACGTCGATCGAAGATCCTGAGCGGTTCAGGAAACAAAACGCCCAGGAGCCGTCCTTCAGCGGCTTGACCCAGACCTCAAGTCCATTCCCATAGGTGATCGCCGGCAGTCCCTGAATTCCGAGTTTGTCCTGATTCACAGCGATGACTTCTTTGTTCGTAAGTATCTCCCGGGTCGCGGGAGACATGTTCCGAACATCGTTTCCTGCGATCAGGGGAGCGGCGAGCATCGCCCACATCGAGAAGTGAGCGCGGTCCTCCGATCCTGACATTCCGTTCCCGACTTCCATCATGTCCGGGTCGTTCCAGTGGCCCGGCCCGGCGTGTACGCGAAGACCTTTCTGCTTGTCGAGTATCGGCATTATCCCGTTGCTGTACCATGTGCCGTGATCCTCTACGCAGTCCCAGCAGGCAGTGATGTCGCCCGTCGTCCGCCACAGATGGCCTATCTCCTTCGCCCATTCCCAGGGTTTGTTCGTTCCCCACTCACAGATCGAGAAAACGATCGGACGCCCAGCCTTCCTGAGCGCGTCGCGCATCGTCGTGTACGCGCCCACCGGATTCAATCCTTCGGAATTGCACCAGTCGTACTTGAGATAATCGACTCCCCAGCTCGCGTACGTGATCGCATCCTGGTATTCGTGACCGCGGCTTCCCGGCCTCCCGGCGCAGGTCCTCGCTCCTACATCCGAGTAAATGCCGAACTTCAGGCCTTTTGCATGGATGTAATCACCGAGCGCCTTCATACCCGAGGGGAAATGCTCAGGATTCGGCCGAATGAAGCCTTTATCGTCGCGCTCGCCGTGCCAGCAGTCGTCTATCACGACGTACTCGTATCCGGCGTCTTTCATTCCGCTAGATACGATCGCGTCCGCCGTCTCCTTGATAAGTTTCTCGTCCACATTACAGCCGAAGTTGTTCCAGCTGTTCCAGCCCATAGGCGGTGTTTCAGCGAGACTGCCCCATTTTTGGGAATAAATCTCCGTCGAGAGCACAGATATGAAAAGCAATAGTACTAGTATGAAGATCACGTTTCGCATTAGTTTCCGTTCCTCAATTGTTCGATCCCGTCAATTCGATCTTGTACCAGTGCGACCCTCCGAGAGTCCCGCTCTTTACATCAAATCCCCGTGCGGATTTAGTGATCTCGATCCTGTCCAAACCAAGACCCGGGAGAGAAAGCAGGCCTGAAGCCGATTTCACGCCAGACCCTACAATACGAAGCGTGATCATCTTCCAGTTGATCGATCCGGTATTCTGGGCCGGATCGACAAGGGGAATTACCGAACCGCTGCGGGCGAGCACCACTATCGGAACCTCGCCGGAAGCGATCTCGTGCCACCGCCCGCCGGCATACCCCTTTCCCGTCTGGAAATCGATCCAGTTACCCGGCGGAAGATAAACTCTCCTGGAATTGCCTCCGCTCACAAACAACGGAGCGACAAGCAGATCTGACCCGAACATATACTCGTCATCGATCATCCACGAAGTATCGTCATCCGGGAATTCGAAGAAAAGCGAGCGCATCATCGGGTAACCGTCTACGGCAGATTTTTCGGCCTGCGCTTTGATATAAGGCATCAGCGAGTATCGGAGTTCAAGAGCCGCCCTGAAGTCGTTCGTCATCGATTCGCCGTATTCCCAGGGCTCCCTTGGAGGCGCGCCGTGCGCCCGTATGTGCGAGGTGAAAACCCCGAAGGCGAGCCATCTCCGGTAGAGGTCTTCCGAAGGCCGGTCGACGAAACCTCCGACATCGTGACTCCAGAAGCTGAATCCGCAGAGGCCCAGGGATAGTCCCGCGCGCAGCGTCGCCGCCATCGCCGAGTTCGTATTCTCCGCGTCGCCGCCCCAATGGACCGGATATCTCTGGCTGCCCGCCCAGGCGCTTCTAGCCCATATGATCGAATCGCCG
>JAHEEZ010000415.1 GCA_024640445.1 Acidobacteriota bacterium
GTCAATTCATTGCGCGCGTCGCCGGCCGCGTCGCGCTGGCCGCTGAGCACAGAATCGAACCGTCCTGTAAAGTAATGCTTCCTGCGGCGATACGCGACGTCCGCCGATATCTGGGCCGAATACTGTCTGCTGCCGCTGGTGAAGTTAAGTCCGAAGTTGATGTTTCCGTCGAGATTGTTCCAAAAACCCTTTTCCGTTGCTGCTATGGAGATAACCTCCGACTGTTTCACACGCGTCGGGTTCTGCTCATTTCCTATCGCGAAGTTCTCCGGGTCCTGCGGGGCCGCCGGTTTTAGTTCAAGGGAATCGCTGTACTGGTTCCCATCGACCATCCCGATGATGTACTTGCCCTTGCTCGTCAGGCTCTTGACCTCAAACCAGTCGATGCTCACCGCGTCTGCCATATAGCTGGCCTTGAATTTGAGGACTCCGTCGGCAAGCCCTTTTATCTCTCCGGTGATCCGATCGCCGTTCTTTAGAATGACAACGTCATCCTCATTCATTGCCATCGCCGGCAGGGCTGCCATTACAAGAACAAGAGCAGTAGGAATTAAAACGCGAACCCATTTCAATTGACCGAGCATTTCTGTTTTTACCTCCGGTTCACCATCTTACACGGATTTGACCTCTCCGCTGAAAACACGAATTTACAGCGGCCGCTGTCTGACGAGGATCGAGGAAGCGCGGAGTCCGAGGTCAGCAAAAAGCCAAGCCGGCTGGATCTTGTTCCGCCGGCTTGGTGAGCTAACTGCGTGTGAGCCATACGTATACACCCTCACACTATTTCAAGACGCAGTTTCGGATCGCCACACCCGGAGCCACCCGCAAGACCTTCCAATCCTCAACCGCGATCGACTTGTTTGCGATCACATAATGGTTATAAGAGCAGTTCCGAGTTATTAACCTGAAGACACTCCGCATAACTAAAAATCGATCTTGGTTCTGATATTGAAATAGATACGGTCTTCCAGGCCCGCTCCCGCTATCGTCTCCGGGAGATATTGCAGATCTGCCGTGAACTTAAGCCACGGCGTCGCCGCAAATGTGTAAAATGCTTCAACGCCGGATTCCCTGCGGATCGGAATGTCGGGCAGTGCTTCCCGGAGCGTACTGCTTGGCCAGATCGTGAAATAGCCGACGCCAAACCGATCGATCTTCCGGCTCGGGATCAATCCCTTTCCGCCGATACCGAACAGCACGGCGCCGTTGATGATGTTCGGATTTCCGTCATTAAGCTGAAATTTTGCGAACATTCCCCAGCCCTGAGACGGGTCGCCCTTCTTTTCAAAGAGGAATTGATCGTATTGGTAGCTCAAACTGAATGCCCCGCGTTTGAGGCCGACTACAACGTCCGGATCCGGAACGATCACCTGCCAGATATCACGGAGGTTGGTCCCCTTCTTTGTACTGATAGAGGCGGCGAACGAGTGGGTTCCGCTTTTTCCGAAAAATCTGGAGGGTGCGTTGAACGTGCCCAGGAACGAGACTCCCTTTTCAAACGGGGTCCTCCAGGGGTACTGGATCTGCGGATCGTGAACGAAAAATGTGAAAACGTATTTCTTCTTGATCTGCCTGATATACCTGAAGCCCCACGTGGTGGGAGGGGTAACGCCTGTCGGTTGGGAGACAAAGGCTATATGAGAGAACCCCTCGAGTCCATTGCCGCCGGTGAACGGCGCCTTAGCACCAAAATCGGCGGTATTAAAAAGGCCGAATGCTATGGTCGTTGATTTCCCGATCTTCTGCGAATATGACAACTCGGAAACGGCCAGTTTCTTGTCGCCGTTGGTCGGTACGAACAAGCCGCTGTTTGCGGGATAAATGCTGATCCTCTGCGGGCCGTCGCTCAACCTCGCTTCAATATGCGTCGCGAAGGTCCCGCCTTTCCAGAGTCCGGCCTTTTCCGTGTCGAACTTTACCAGCGCATCAAACTTGGCGCCGTAACGGTCAAATCCTTCGTCCTCATCCGTGATCCACTGAACGAACTGGGTCAGCGAGACGTCAAAGACCAGTCCGTTTTCAGCCAGCTTGGTTCGGGAGCCTCCCCAGTCGCCGGTCAGGTACCGACGCTTGAAGAAGCTGTCCGGGTCCGCACTTGTCTGTCCGGGGTCAGATGATTCGGATTCAGACAGCAGATCTTGTGCGAAAACTTTCTTCTTCGCCGGCTCGATCGAAGCGGAAAAGCGATTCCCAACTGCCGCGGCATCGGCAGTATCCTCAACCGGCAAGGTCTCATCTTCTTTGCAGTCGGCGGATCG
>JAHEEZ010000176.1 GCA_024640445.1 Acidobacteriota bacterium
CGTACAGATCCTGGTACACCCATCCGAGGAACCGCACTTCCGCTGTGCACAAAGCCTCGATCCAGCAATTCGTCAGGTAGAATCTCCGCTCGTTCTTTGAGGGCAGTTTTTCCGCCTCCTCGATATGCGACTTGTCCTGTGCAAGGTTGTAGGAGTTCGCGATGTCCTCGTTGTTCTGCTTCGATTCTCCCAATGCTTGAAGGACGTCCGTTATCCATCTACTCAACTTCTCTTCCGTGTCATTCTCGCCAATTGCCTGAAAGACGCCGATCGCGAACCTCGCTTCGGCGTTCTCAAACGGATACGGCTCGGTCCCCTGCTGGCGGTCATCGGCCTGCTTCCACTGGAACAATTCCTCAATCTGCGGAAGACGTACAAGCCCGACCCTTTGATCGAAATTCAGAAACCATTCGAGCAGGTCCGCCAGAGAGTTCGTGTCGATCCCTCCGTCCGGAGAGCGTTTCAGCCCAGGGGGCACAAGTTCTTCTTTTGCCATACCTCTTATTTACTGTTTCGGTCGGTGATCCCCGGGAGAGATCCGAGTGCCGACTCTACCCGCCCGACGACGGTGTCCATACGGTTCTTCATCACGATCGGGCAAAACTCGCCAAGAGTGTCTTCGGCTTTCGGCGTCATCACACCCAGCATTCTCAAAAGGGTCACCGCAGTGACGGGTCTAGCGCGGTTGTCGTCGCCGTCATCGATCTTCAATGCCAGTGCAAGTCCATCAGGCCAGGTCTCCGAAGGAAGTAGTCCCGCAAGCCAAACTCCTTCCGCGCCGACCTTGCAAACGATGACTCCCGGCAGCGCCTTCATTACTTTCGTGTCCAAACGATAACTTCCGCCGACATATTCGGGATACTTCGTCTTTGCCGAGACTATCCTTCGGGCCGCTTCACGAATTTCGGGAGGGAAGTCGTCGGGAGTGCAGATCAGGTTCGCGTACGCCTTTACCATCGCGGAAAGAGGCATCGCAAAATTCGGGGCCGAGCATCCGTCGATGCCCATCCTTATCTCTTCCGAAGGAATTCCGCTGAATAACGAAACCGTTTCAAGGATAGCTTTTTGGACCGGGCTCGCGGGATCAAGGTAAGAAGCGGTGTCGGCACCGATATGTTTTGAGAACGCGAGCATTGCCGCGTGCTTTCCGGAACAGTTGTTGTGGATTGGAGACGGGTCCTTTTGGGTCCTGATCAATTCGTGGGCGGTCTCTTCGAAAAAAGGCGGGTGCGCACCGCAGCGGAGATCGGATTCGGAAAGTCCGGCGCGGGAAAGCATCGAAAGCGCTAGTTCCGTGTGAAAGTGTTCGCCGGAATGCGACGCGCACGCCAAAGCGATCTCCTTTTCTCCAAAGCCGAAAGCATCTGCCGCGCCGCTCGTGATGAACGGGATCGCCTGAAAGGCCTTTGCCGAAGAACGCGTGAAGGTGAGTATTTCCGGGTCGCCGACCGACGCGATCCTTTCGCCCTTTCCACTGATGATCACGATACTGCCGCGGTGCACTGATTCCACGGTCTCGCCTCGTATGACTCTCGCAAGGATCTCCGATCCCATAATTATGCTTCCTCTTCAGCGAAACCCTTAGCGAGCCGCTTTCAGCATTTCCTTCGCGTGGTCGCGGGCAGTGTCCGACACCTTTTCACCGGCGAGCATCCTGGCGATCTCGGCGACCCGTGCGTTTTCATCCAACATCCGGATCGAGACTGAGGTTTTCCTGCCATCCGTGGTTTTTTCTACGAGAAAATGACCGTCGGCGAGTGACGCGACCTGCGGCTGGTGCGTCACGCAAAGCACCTGCTGGTTCTTCGCCAGAGCTTTGAGCTTCAGACCGACCGCTTCCGCGACACGGCCGCCGATACCCGCGTCGATCTCGTCAAAGACCGCCGCGTTCCTTTTGTCCTTCATTTTCGCGACCGTCTTCAGGATCAGCATCAACCTTGAGGCTTCTCCACCCGAAGCGACCTTCGCGAGAGGTTTCGGAGATTCGCCGGGATTTGCGGAGAAGAGGAATTCGACATCGTCGAACCCCTTTGCTGAAAATCCGGTGATGCCGTCAGCCTTCAACTTCTCATCCGACGGCGATGCGATTGAGACCACAAACCTCGCTTTTTCGAGCGCAACGCTTTTCAGTTCGTTCTCAACATCTCGTTCGAATATCTTCGCCGCAGCGGCGCGTTTCTTATGTAGGCCTCGTGCTGTTTCGATGTAATCCGCTTTCAACGCCTCCGCCTGCTTCCGCAGTTCGAGTTCCCTTTCCTCCGCCGTTTCAATGTTCGAGAGGCGCTTTTCCGCCTCCTCCAGATGAGCGAGCACCGAGTCGATCGCACCTCCGTACTTTCGTTTCAAACGTCCCAGTTCTGCGAGGCGATCCTCGATCTCCTCCAGCCTTGACGGCGAGAATTCCAGCGAGCCCGCGAAATTCCGAACGGTCAGCGCAAGGTCTTCAAGAACTGCGTATGCCGATTCAAGGCCCTCTTCGTATTCCGCGAATTGCGAGTCAAAATCTGAAAGCTCCTTAATTCGTTCGCGGACACGCTCGACCGCTCCGACGAGCGACCCGTCGTTCCCGTACAAAAGTCCGTATGCTTCTTCCGAGACTTCCGAAAGACGACCGACGTTGTTCAGCCTGCGTTTTTCCTCTTCGAGCGATTCGTCTTCTCCCGGTTCGGGTTTGGCGCGGTTTATCTCGTCAGCCTGGAACCTTAGAATATCCAGGAGTTGAAGCTTTTCCGCCTCGTCTTTCTTCAGGTCACCTAATTCGGAACGCACCTTTGAAAGTTCCTTGAATTTCTCGGCGACCGTCGCCTTTTCGTCCGAGACCGCCGCGAATCCGTCGAGGATCTCAAGGTGATTTGCCGGAGAGAACAGCGTCGATTGTTCGCCCTGGCCGTGAATGTCGGCGAGATACGGCCCGATCTTCTTAAGGAAGCCCTGAGTTACAAGCTGGTCGTTTACGAAAACGCGGTTCCTTCCGGAAGCGGAGAGTTCGCGCCGTACTATCAATTCGACGTGCTCGCCCGAATCAAGATCGATCCCACCTTCCTCAAATTCCTTCCGCAGGTTCGCATCCGGCTTCAATTCGAACACGCCCTCGATCCGTGCCGAGTCTTCTCCCTCCTTGATCAATTCGGAATAGACCCTCTCTCCGGTGAGCGCGGAAAGGGAATCGACGATGATGGATTTGCCGGACCCGGTCTCGCCCGTGAGCAGATTGAGCCCTTCGCCGAATTCCACCGAGAGATCGTCGATCAAGGCGAAATTCCTGATCTTGAGCAAGCTGAGCATAAGGAACTTCGATTGTAGTTTGTCGGCGTCGAAAAATAAAACCGCAGGCAGGGCGTGCGGCCTCGATCTGGGACGGTTCTATTCAAGCGGTTTAAGCCACTTCCCAAAGACATAAACACCGTCAGGAGGAAAGTCCTTTTCCAGGTTTTCGGACCCCCATTCGACCGTTCGCGACTTCTTGTAGAAAAGGAATGAACCGAGCGTTCCGGGGCGGAGCAAGCCTTCTTTCGGGACGACGTAGTATGCGCTAACGTCGATCTCTTCGAGACCCTTATACGCCGAAAGGTCGCCGATCTCACGCACGTACACGGGAGCGATGAACTGTGCCCGGCGGCGTTCCCGATTGATCCCAATGTCAGCAGTGAACGTCTTTTCCGGAGTGGACGGGATCATCACTTCGGCATTTCTAAATATGAGATTGAAAACCCTTCCCGAGCTGTTGAACGGGAGCGATTCGTAGATGGCGGGGTCCGCGTTCTCCCATGACCCGTCGACCAGCGACTGGAGCGCGGTTAGAAAGGCGACAAAGTTCAGCCTGATCAAGAACAACTCATCTTTGCCATGGTAACCGCCGGTCTCGATCAGTATAACGGGCGAACCCCAGGCGGAAATGTTGTCGCCGAATGCCTGGGCATTATAAGAATCGTCGTAGCGTGCGATGTGGCCGGGAATGAATTTCCCGAGCGCCTGGATGATCAGCGAGCAGATCCGCTTGTTCTTCTCAAAACCCGGATATGAACTGTTGTCCTTCCGGCCGGAAACAGCGAGCAGGGAGATCGTCGCCTGGTCAAAAGAACGGCCGACCAACGTCAGTTCCTGTTGATTGTGCAAATTGAATCCGATGTCAGGCACGAACTCGTCGCGAAGCTGTTTAAGCAGCAGACCCTCCGGGGTCTTCAGGTCCTGCGCATCGCGATTGATATCGATCCACTGGAGGTTGCGGCGCTGGTAGACCTCAGCGCCGTCCGGATTCAGCATCGGCACGACCCGGAGCGTGATCGACTCGTGCAGCTTCTTTACCCACTCGATCTTCTCTTGGTTAGTCTGCAGGAACGCGAGCATATCGACGAGCGCCGACGTCGCTGTCGGTTCGTCGCCGTGCATCTGTGACCACATCAAAATCCTGAGCGGACCCGTTCCCCACTCCGCCTGGTAGATCTCACGATTGCCGTACGATCTGCCGACCTCTTGTATCTTCACGCCCATTCCGCGAAGCTTCTCAAGATAGACCTTCAGATCAGCCAGACGAACGTCTGACGCCGGCTTGCTGGATATATGAGTTTCGTCCCACACCCGGGCGAATTCTTCGGGGGATTGGGCTGCCGTAAATGTGTTCATTACAAGAGTTAACAGCAGAATCAAAAAAGGGAGACGGAGTTTCATTCGATAAAGATAGTTCCAATCCGCAAATTGTTCAATCTTACGAATCAATCCCGTTGTTTCGCGCCAATGGAGAGTGAAATTGCGCCACAAGAAAAGCGAACAGATAAACGCCAACGAGCGAGACCAACAGAAGCGAAGTGTCGGTCTTGGATAGAGACCCCGTACTTGTCACCAACTCAGAAAGTCCCAGAAAGAATCCGATCATGAAAGCTGCCCGGATCACGGCTGAGACGATGTTCAGAAAGAAAGTTCGCCAAAACCCCCGCTCAAGTGCTCCCGTCAGGAAATAGTAGCGGCTGAAGAATCCTGTGAGGGTCAGGCCGTAGATGATCCGGCCGGGGAGCCCTCTTCTTCCAACCTTCCTATACTGCCGGATGCTACGCTTGCCCCCGAAGAAAGAAGCGAGCGACCGGCCCGTTAGACCGGAACGCCGCCGCCCCAAGTACACAAGAAAAGCAATGCTGATCACGATCCCGAAAAGACAGGAAATCACCGCGAACGTGAAGCCAAAACGCCCTTGGGCAGCAAAAAGACCGGCGACAATAAATGCGAGGTCCTGGTTCGCGATCGCCAGTATCGCAATAAGAAAAAACAGTACAAGCGCGGTCGCTCCGGTTGCAGGCACGATCGTAGGATTGAATGGTTCTGCGGCGAGGTTGAGCCGTTCCGCACTTGCGTTCAGACGGGTCTCGGCCTTGTCGGATTCGACCTTGTTCCAGAATTCGAGCAGGGCGGGCTCGACCATCACAGGCCGCATAAAGACATAGAAGTGGTTCTCGTCCATCTCGTGGTATTCGCTTTGCGGGATTATCCTGGCGTGCTCGCGGGCGGCTGCGACCGGCACCAGCGGATCGTTCTTTCCGTGGACTATCAGAACCGGCTGGTCGATGGACATCATCAGCTTTCTGAGCGGCCGCTGGTCAGAATCGTAGAAGTTCCGGGCGTACGGCATCGCCATCCCGTCGAAGACCCCAAAGTGCGGGGTCAGCTCGGTGAGCCCCCAAAAGAAAGCCAACTGAACTCCGTGAATGAAGTGGTTGACCGGATAGTTTCCGAACAATTCATATTCCTGGATTCCGATCGCGGAAACGTATGACAGCGAAGCCACGCGGTCCGGATGCTCCGCGGCGAGGTGGGTGATGACGCCTCCGCCAAGGCTGAACCCTACAAGATGCGCTTTCTCGATATTCAATCTTTCAAGGAGTTCAAATACATAAGTAGCGTGCGCCTTGATCGAGTAATCGGGAATCTCGTGCTCCGAATAGCCGAAACCCGGAAGATCGACCGAGATCATCTTTCTGCCCGGCATCATCTCAGCGAGACCGTTGAAGACGTCCGCGTCGCCCGGACTGCCGTGGACAAGGATCACGGGTAGTTCGCCGGCCGGGATCTTCTCCGGTTCGAATTCCTTGTAAGCAAGCCGTATCTCTTGCTTCATGATCCTGCCGCCTTCGACCTCGTTTACCTCAACGGTATTTCTGTCTTTCGGAATGGGTGTCGGTGACACGTAATGGCGGTAAACGCCCGACCAAGTGAGGAGGCCGGCATAGACCACCGCGATCCAGAATCGCTTTCTTCTGAAGATGCTCTTTGAGTTTGCGGCCAACAATTTCCTCCGCGGGTAACTACGGGTCTGAAGAATGCCCGGTTTCAGGCTATGTTATATTCGGTATCCATTTATTTCGAATGCGGACGAGAGGTGAGTTCATGGACCATAGGGAGCTGCTCGGGAAAGAAGAGCTGAGCGAGGAAGAATCAGCCTGCGTATTCAACGGCATGTGCGACGAGCTATGGCCGGAGTTACTGCCCCAGCAAATTCATATTGGGCAGCTACCTGCCAGGACCTCTTCAAATGTTGTCACTACCACAGACACGCCGGTCCCGGAGTGTTCATCCTGCGGACTATGTTGCACCGCGTTCGTACGTATTCCGGCGGAACCCGAAAGTAAGGTCGAAGATGACGAAACTATCAGGGTGATAAAGAGTATTGGCGAGTTCGAGATAGTGGTGGACCGTTTCATAAAACGCGATCCGAACGACTTCCGGTGCACGAAGCTTGAAGGTGAACCCGGCGTCGCGGTTTCTTGCAGTATCTACGAAAGGCGTCCGAATTCCTGCCGCGTGTTTGAGGCGGGAAGCGACAGGTGCCACGCCATCCGGAGAGCTTACGGCCTGGAACCGTTTCTCACTACGAGCGAGATGAGTGCCGCTCTGGAGCGTCTCGATGAGCGGGATCAAATGAAAGGGACCGGTGAGACTTTGGTCGATTCAGTCCGGTTCGCAGAGGCTTCCGATGGTCAGCGGGTAAGTATCGAAGTCGTGTTGACGGACGAATCGGAGATGCTGATCCACGAATTCGATCCGGCAAGAGAGACGTGGTACAAGTCGCAGTTCGAGGGAATCACAGTCTTTGAGGCGAAGAGGCTTCTCGGCAAGCATAGTGAAGAGAAGATGGGACCGTGCTAAGGCATCGCCCATTTTCGAAGGAGGAAAAGCGGCTATGGGATTCTACGAAAACCGGATTCTTCCCCACCTGATCAATCTCGCCTGCAGTGCAGAAGCAATTGAAAAGGAGAGGCAAATGGTCGTTCCTCTTGCCGAGGGCCGAGTGCTTGAGGTGGGGATGGGTCCCGCCTTGAACCTGCCTTTTTATGATCAGGATAAGATCGAGCTTGTGTGGGGACTGGAACCTTCAGAGGGTATGCGCCGGAAGGCGCGGAAGAATCTGGCGGTTACTCCGATCGACGTCCGCTGGCTCGATCTGCCAAGTGAGGAGATCCCGCTTGAGGACGACTGCGCGGACACCGTGCTTCTGACCTATACATTGTGCTCGATCGGCGATTGGCTGAAAGCGCTCAATGAAATGCGCCGCGTTCTGAAACCGGGCGGGAAGCTGATCTTTTGTGAACACGGCGAAGCGCCGGATGAAAATGTTCGAAGGTGGCAGGAAAGGCTCAACCCGGTCTGGAAGAAGGTTTCCGGCGGCTGCAATCTGAACCGGAACATTCCGGAGTGTATCACTCA
>JAHEEZ010000177.1 GCA_024640445.1 Acidobacteriota bacterium
CTTTCGCCTGCTCCGGCGACATGTAGTTAGCCGTCCCGATTATCATTCCCGGGGAAGTGTTCACCTGCAGGGCCGTCTCTCCCTCGGTTTCGATCTCGGGGCCAGACCTTTCCGTCAGTTTCGCGATACCGAAATCGAGGAGTTTTACGACTCCGTCCGGGCGGATCATCACGTTGTCGGGCTTGATGTCCCTGTGAACAATGCCCGCGGAATGGGCCGCGTCGAGGGCAGAAGCGATCTGGGTTGCGATCTCCAGTGCCGGCCCGAACTGGTGGCTCTTCTTCAGGAAGGACGTGAGGGTTTCGCCTTCGACATACTCAAGTACGATGTAACGGCTGCCGTCCGTCTCGCCTATCTCGAAGACGGTGACGATGTGCGGGTGATTGAGCGCGGAGGCCGCCTGCGCCTCACGGATGAATCGGTTGAGCTTGTCCGAATCGCGGCTGAACTCTTCGGACAGGAACTTGATCGCGACCTTGCGATTCAGTTTCGTATCCTGCGCCAGATACACTTCGCCCATTCCGCCCTTTCCGATGGAAGAGAGGATTTTGTAGTGGGATATCGATGTGTTGGGTTCAAAGGTCATAAATAGAGTGATGAGTGATGAGTAATGAGGAAGACGATTCAGCGCTGGCGCGAGCGATCATTCTAACCTTTCTTCACTCACAACTCATTACCCATTACTGGCGTCCCGAGACGCGTGCGTTCCATTACTCCGGCACCCCGACCTTTCGCAGGATCGCCTTGAAGCGCGGCTCATCCTTTAGGGGATCGAAGCCTCTTGAGGCTTTGAGGTGGAATAAGCTAGGAATATACTTGCCACTCGCAAGCGCTTTCTCGAGAGTCGCAAGGGCATCATCTTTATTACCCGCACCGAGTTGAGCGCGTGCGAGATTGAACGGGTCGGCCTCCCGACCATCTTCGCGGGCTCTCTTCTCGAGTCTTTCGAGCACCATTTGCCAGGCTCCCCGCTCACCGGATCGCCGAAACACTGCTATGGCCTCTGCCGTCCACTTTTCGACCTCTTCCGGCGGATCTCCTCTCAACAGCCTTATCCTTGCAAGGGTCTTAAACGCCTGTTCGTATGAACCTTTATTAGTGTATGTCTCAAAGAGATATCCCAGAGCTTTGCCGAATGTCGGGTCAATTTCGAGCGCTTTATTATATTGAGCGATAGCGTCGTCGTAACGGCGGTCCGCCCGGTACGCATTGCCAAGAGTTACGTTGATTATGGGCGATAAGGGATCAAGTTCGAAGGCACGCTTCTGCTCTGCGATGGCTTCGGTGAATCTTCCCAAACTCATCAGAAACTCTCCATACCACTGATGGGCCGAAGGGTAATTCGGATCAAGCTCTATTGCCCGCTTGAACTCCTTCTCTGCTTCTACCTGGTTCCCCTCGTATTCACTTAGGATATAACCCAGCGTGGCATGCGGTTGGGCCAGACCCGAATCTATGTCCAACGCTCTTTTGGCGGCGGCTCGCGCTTTCGAATAGGTTTCCGAGGGCGGAGGATCATCGGTGTAATTGGGCAATACGCCGTAAGCGTCGGCGAGCCCGGCATAGGCCAGGCCATATGAGGGGTCGAGGGCGATCGCCTTTTCGAATAATCCGATACTTTTTTTAAGGTCCGTCTCGGTACGCCTGTTCCAATAAAATAGGCCCTGCAGGTACAATCTGTACGCCTCGGGGTTGGCGGTAGTGTTCTTCTCGACCTTTTCAACTTCGGCACCGGAAAATTTTCTCTTGAGGTTGTTTGAGACGTCACGGGCGATGTCGCTTTGAAGGGAGACGACATCCGCCTGCTTGCGATCGTACTTTCCGCTCCAGATCACGTTCTCCGTCGCCGCATCGAGCAACTCCAGGCTCAAAGAAAGCTGATCGCCGCGCTGATTCACCCGTCCATACAATACCGCACGCACGCCCAGCTCACTCCCGAGCGCCTTCGTGTCCATTTCCTTTCCCTTGTACCGAAAAACCGTCGAACGTCCCTTAACACTCAAATTTGGAAGCTGAGACAAACTGGTGATGAGCGTCTCGGTCATTCCGTCCGAGAGGTACTCGAGATCTTTGTTTCCACCTTCATTGATGAACGGCATTACGGCGATCGATTCTATTTGGTCCGAACTTCCGTTGAAGAAGGCGAAGTAAGAGACCGCGGAGACTATGCCGATCAACAGGATCGCGATGACCGCCGTCGCCAGCTTGTGCGACTTCGCCTGCAGGACGGCGTATTCAAGGCTCGATGTGCTTGTGAGGTTCTGCGTGGACATCGCTCCCGATGCCGTCGCGGTCTCGCCTGAAGTATCCGGAATGCTTGCGGTCTCACCCGCCGCGGCCTCCGTTTGCCGGTTCGGGACTATGGACCGTTCAAGTTCTCCCTGAATGTCCAGGTCTCTTCTGAGGTTCTTGAGATCTATGAGAAGGTCCCTCGCCGTCTGGTACCGGTTCTCTTTCTCCTTCGAAAGCGTCTTCCGGACTATCCTCTGAAGCTCGTCAGGGATGTTCTCGAGCAGTTTCGGCTCGGTCTCCAGGATCGCGACTATCGTATGGTTCGTCGTCTTTCCCTCGAAAGGCGCCTTGCCCGACAGCATCTCGTAAAGCACCACCCCCAGGCTCCATATGTCCGTCCTCGCGTCCGTTTCCTTTCCCTGCGCCTGTTCCGGGGACATATACGTTACCGTCCCCATCACCACTCCCGGGCTGGTCTTCACAAGCGCCTTCGTCTCGCCTTCAAGCGAGATGTCGTCCTCGCTTTTCTTCTTCTCGGTCAACTTCGCGAGCCCAAAGTCGAGAACCTTCACATATCCGTCCGAGCGGACCATTATGTTTTCGGGCTTGATGTCCCTGTGAGCGACGCCGGCCTGGTGCGCGGCGGAGAGAGCTTCCGCGACCTGAATTGCGATCTTCAGGATCCGGTTCAGCGGAATAGGGCCCTTTTCAGAAATGACCTTGCGGAGTGTCTTTCCTTCTATGAATTCGGTGGCGATGTAATGAGTGTCCTCGAAACTGTCTATCCCGTGTACCGTGAGGATGTTCGGATGGTTTAGCGCAGATGTCGCTTTCGCTTCCTGGATGAACCGGTTCAGTTTGTCCTCATCTTTTCCAAACTCGGAACTAAGAAATTTAATAGCCACTTCCCGATCGAGCTTCGTATCCTCAGCAAGATAGACCTCGCCCATTCCGCCCTTGCCGATCTCCGACAGGATCTTGTAATGCGAAATTGTCGTGTCTTTTTCGAGTTTCATATTCTATTCGGGCAAACCCATCCGTTTCACCAAATCCTTAAATCGCGGGTCATCGCGTAACGAATCCATGAATGGTTCAACTTTCAGACGCGGCATAAAATAATCACGTTCCTGATACGCTTTTTCCAATTCGGCGAATGCTTCATCACGTTTGCCAAGTTCGCCATAAACGACGGCGACCCAAAAGTTAGAAACGTAAAGTGTTTTCTCAACTTCCTTCAATCTATTAACTATTTGCTCTGCCATCTGACGCTGACCATTTTTGGCGTAAGAATATCCGGCGATAGAGAGAAACGGCGAGCTTGTCGGGTCATCCAGCAACCCTTTTTCGCAAATAGCAATAGCTTCCGAATACTTTTCATTTATGGCATACATGGTCGCAAGCCAGATACGTCCACCTACGAAATTCTGATCAAAGGCATAAATTTTTAAGGCTTGCTCCAATGCTCGCTTAAACTGGCGGTCATACATATAAGCGGCGGCAAGGCTTGCACCGACATCCATATTCAACGGTTCTAATTCTTCCGCCCGCTTCATTTCGACAATCGCTTCATCGGTACGTCCCATCGCCACGAGATATTCTAGTCCGTAAAGAAAATGAGTATTTGCCACGTTCGGATTAAGTTCCAATGAACGCTTAAAACCCAGTTCGGCTTTCTCCCAATCCCAATCATATTGAAAGATGGAATCAGCTAAAGCAGCGTGTGCTTCGGCAAGCGTCGGATCAATTTCTAATGCTCGTTGTGCCGCCATCTTAGCCTTTGGAAGTGATTCTCTTGGAGAGAGATAATCATAACTTGGCATTTGATTGTAAACGTCGGCGATTCCGATATGTGCCATGGCAAAGTTTGGATCGAGCTTGATTGCTTGCTGAAAATATTCAATGCTTTTCAAGAAATCGTCTTTGGTTTGTTTGGCAAAATGATAACGCCCCTTCAAATAAAGCTGATAAGCTTCATTGCTGTCGGTATAAGGCTTCGTTAATCCCTTTTCATTTCCCGACAAATTCAACATTAAATTTTGCGAAATCTCGGTGGCGATCTGTCTTTGCGTTGTCAGAAGTTCCGAAAACTTTCGCTGATATTTTTCGCCCCAGATTAGTTTATTTTTCCTTACATCTATGAGTTCGACGCTGATGTTCAGATCATCGCCCCGTTGATTGATACGTCCCGTCAGCACCGAATCAACTCCGAGTTCTTGAGCGACGACGGTTGGATCGGTTGCCTTACCTTTGTAACGAAAAACCGAACTTGTCGGGCTGACTTTCAAATCGGGAAGTTGCGACAGACGATAGATTAAAGACTCAGCCAAACCGTCCGAAAGATAGTCCGAATCGGCATCCGAACCATTATTTTCAAACGGCAGAACGGCGATCGAATTGATCGGCTGAGTGGATTGATAATAGGTGTAACCAAAGAATCCGGTAATGGAAATCAATAACACAGCCAATGCCGCGGCTACATATTTTTTCAACGGTTTGCCGTGGGCGGTTTGATCGGTCCTCGTTTGCTGAATATCATCAGCGATTGTCGATTGTAGCTTCTGCGTTTTCGCGTCTTCCTTTTCGGGCGAACTCGTCTGTTCCATCAACTGTTGAAGTTCCAGATTCTGTTTGGTTTTCTGCAAATTATCCAGCACATCTTTGATCGTTTGATAACGCTCGTTTCTCTCTTTGGTTAAACATTTGTTGATGACTGCTGAAATTTCGTCTGGAACATCCTGATCAATCGGTTTCGGTTCATCCTTGAGGATCGCTCCGATCATCTCCAACGCCGTTTCGCCTTCAAACGGAAGATGTCCCGTGAGCATTTCATATAACACAACGCCGAAACTGAAAATATCACTTCGTGCATCAACCTCTTTTCCTTTGGCTTGTTCGGGCGACATATAGTTTGCCGTGCCGATGATCGTTCCCGGCATTGTTGCCGATTGCGGTTTGATTGCAGTCATGCCTTCGCTCGAAACATTTGCCGTAGCGGTTACGGATAATTTTGCAATGCCGAAGTCGAGAATCTTTGCCAACCCATCCTGACGGATCATCACGTTTTCGGGTTTGATGTCGCGGTGAATGATATTCGCCGAATGAGCAGTTTGCAGAGCGGAAGCGATTTGAGTAGTGATCTCCAAAACTTCATTGAAATTTAATAACGCATCTTGTGCATATTTATCTAAAGTTTTGCCGTCAATAAACTCGGTTGCGATGTAATGTGTCCCTTCGCTTTCTCCGATCTCGTAGATCGTAATAATATTCGGATGATTTAAGGCAGACGCAGATTTTGCCTCGCGCACAAAACGACTCATTCTGTCCGAATCTTCGGCAAATTCAGCGGGGAGAATCTTTAACGCAACCTGTCGGTCAAGTTTTGTATCTTCGGCAAGATAGACCTCACCCATCCCGCCCTTGCCGATTGAGGAGAGGATCTTGTAATGGGAGATGGTTGTGTTTGAATTGATTCGCATAAACGAAGAAATGATAGAAAGGTGCTGAGGACCGGAATAATTATCTTGTGGGTCACGATCTGCGGAATTGAATCCCTCGGTATTGCAGGAGCTATTCTTTACCAACTCCGCCGATCATCTGGATCGCGAACTGGAGGTGTTGCCTGATTCACTGAACCCAATATATACGGGAACCGACTGAGGAAAAAGCAGGCCGAAACTTTTTGTTAAAGACGTTCCGGAGAAAACGTCAGTGTTATTAAAGTATTTCGGGCGGACCCAACGTCAATTGCCCGGAAGTCCCACATCGGAAACATGTCATTCCGCGATGTCGCAAACTAATGATGATTTTTCTTTGCCAATTTTCAATACAAGATCCAAGATGGAGCCGAAGGCGGTCTGTTCGGAAATGGGTGCAGCTCGAAAATAGTTGAGCGCCCGGCTTACTTTGAAAGCCGAATCGTTGGGCTGCGCTTGCTTGTTCCCGAATACTTGACCGGCTCTTTCAGCCGCAACGGAACCATTGATCAAAACGTGCGTATTCCCGTTGTGCTGGCAATGTCCCGTCTTGCTCCGGTTCTAGAATTTACCGATCCTCAAGATCTCTGATAGGAATCGGCTAATTTGTAACCAGATTTGGAAACTCAATATGTCTAAGGTTTTGATTTGTGCGGTTCAATGGATTTTGTTGCTTTCTATCATTCCTGGAATCGGCGTTGGCCAGGAGAGGGGAACGCAGTCGGAGACCGGAGAACGTCTGGCTATAACAAATGTAAGCGTTCTGCCAATGGACAGCGAGCGGGTGCTTACCGGACAAACGGTGCTTATTGAAAATGGCCGCATCGTTCGAATTGATTCAACTTCGAAACTTAGACTTTCGGATGAAGTGAAAATAATCGACGGAACCGGCAGGTTCTTGATTCCGGGGCTTGCGGATATGCATGTTCATCTTCGTTATACTGAGGAAGCCCTAAGCTACCTGATTTACGGGGTCACTACGATCATGCACTTTGGCGGTTCAGAACAGCGGGGAGCGGACAATCTGGAACTTCGAAAAAGTGTTGAGAATGGCTCCGTGTTCGGCCCACAGATCTTCACAACGAACACGATATTCCGAGGCGGTCAGGAACCCGAAGAAGTAAGGGAGCGAGTAAGAAGACTCAAAGCCGAAGGGTACGATTTCGCAAAAATTTACAACGGTGTCACGCTGACGGAATTCGACGCGATAAAGGATGAGGGGGCGAAACAAAGTATACCGATCTTCGGCCATATACCACGGGGGTTCGACCCAATATATTCTTTGTCGCACGGACAAAGAATGGTGGCCCACACTGAAGAGCTGTTCTTTACCTATTTCAAAGGCCCGCGTGCGACCAATAATATGGATCGCAACTATCGTCCGGATCTCAGCCTGGTCCCGGAATTGATCTCGGTCCTTAAGAAGAACGAGGTGGCAGTAACACCCGCACTTGGATTTACTTACCTAAACTTCCGGCAGTGGGACGGAAACGATAATATCTGGGACAGTTCTGAATTCCGATATCTTCACCCAAACACTCTTAGTGACTGGCAGCGAAGCAATGTTCTGGCGCGTCGTTCCGATCTTGAGAACTTTATCTTCCGCGGACAAATAAAATATGGCCTTCTGCAGGAACTGACCCGGGAATTTCAAAAAGCGGGTATTCTGCAGCTATTGGGTACGGATGCAAGCGTTGTCGGAATCTATCCGGGACGGTCGGCGCATACGGAGTTAACGGAGTTTGTAAAAGCCGGTTTGAGTAATTTTGAGGCGTTGTCAATAGCAACACGAAACGCGGGAGAGTTCGTTAGAAGGGAGATCGATCGCGATTCCAGATTCGGAATGGTCAAAGAAGGCTACCGGGCAGACCTGCTTCTTCTAGAAGGGAATCCGTTTCAAAATATTCACAATGTTCGGAAGATTGTC
>JAHEEZ010000178.1 GCA_024640445.1 Acidobacteriota bacterium
AGATCTTGCCGGAGTTGACCGGTAGTTCCGCGGCCGTTCCGGCGACCACCGAATTCTGCTGAGCCTCTACGATCCTGGGCGGCACCATGAATCTGAATATCGGATACACGATCGCGCCAAGCGTCGCAATTGCCGTCGAACCCAGCAGATAGTCGAGAAAGCGCCGGCGGCCGACTTTTCCATCTCCGCCTGCCGCTCCGTTCGAGGTCGTATGTTCCGTTTCCGATTGGCTCACTGCGATTCCTCCTGAAACCCGATGACCTGGCCGCATCCCCGCCTTTTCCCAAAAGAGCATCAAGGCAAGCCATCTTTCAACGGCTTGCCTTGATTTGGCAGTTCACTGATCACAGCACTTTGCTTGTAGATCCGGTCATATTCATCAGTCAACCATTTTGTTTGCTGCCTTGAAGTCCTAGTCCTTTCTTCCGAGGTAGACCGTGACGGACGTGTAAGGCAGATGAGCCCTGTAATTCTGTCCGATGTCGATCTTCTCGCTATAGTCGTAGAACTGGTAGCCGATATTCCAGTCAACATTGCTGAAAAGCTTCAGCGTGCCCCTGATTTCAGGAGACTGGAAGGTCAGCGGATAATTACCGTAGATCCAGTAGTTCGGATAGTCAGCGTCGTTGCCTTCGCCAGTATCCCACGAGACTCTGTACGCTCCGAAGATCGTGATTTTCGGATGCGGACGGAACCAGGTATCTACGTAACCGTAATTGTTGCGCAGATTGTAGATGCTCATGCCTTGACCAAAGCCTGCGCCCGTTATCGGGAAGATAACATCGGTCTCAGCATTCAGGTACGTGTAGTTGTAACCTCCGTTGAGGCTGAAGTTCGGATCCGGCGAGTAACTGAAATTTGCTCCGAATACATAGCTCTTGACATCCGCGGCAAAATTCGTCGCCGGAACGGTGTCCGACAACCCCGGATTCGAATTGTCTTTCGCCTCGAACGAGACACCGATCGAAAGGTCATTCATCGGCGTGATCTGGTTCTTTATGCGAAATTGAATGAAGTCCTTGTTCGCCAGCCTTGTGAACGGATTGTCGCCCTGACCGTACTCCATATCGAAGTTGATGGTCCACTTGTTTCTGATCGGCTTCGCTTTGAAACCGCCCAGGAATGTGTTCGTCGTGTTGGTGTCATCCTCGAAGAACTCGCTCGGATTCGGATTGATGATGTCATCGTCCAATCCCGAAAGCTCGATCTTCCGGTTCGTATACCTGTAACCGACGTAGAAGCTGAAATAGCGATTCACATCCACGTCTCCTTCGATCGTGTTCATATACCTGCGGTAGTTCGTGAATCTCCAGACCAGGTCATTTGTGGTCGTGGTCGGGAGCGGAACATTCGCCGGATTCGTTCTCATCCGGGTATTCAGAAGCGTGTTGCCTCCGGATATCCTGTATGAGTTGAAGCCGAAGGTATCCGAGATCCTGATGCGGTCGTTTACGAAGAACGTCGCACCGATGTCGCCGTACCCGTTCGGCCTGCTCGAATCGCCGCTCGAGAGAAATTCGTCGAGCGTGATCGGATTGCCCATACGGTCTGTTCCAGTCAACATCTCGTCCAAGGTAAAGTTCGTCTTGGTATCCGAATAGATGAACCTTCCGGATATATCCGCCACATCCTTGAAGTACTTATGTCCCGTGAGCTTAGAGTAGTAGGTGGTGCCGTCTATCGGCATGAACCTCTGGAATGTATCAAGCGACGCGTTGGGATTCGGATTCTCACCCAACTGCGGATCGTTAATAAACAGGCTCGTATCCTCATTGAAGTTCCTGTAGCCTTCCGTGAACGAGAAGTTATAGCCGGCGTAACTCAGATCCACGCCGAAGCGAAGATCGTAGGTCGAAGTATCGAAATCGTATTCGATCGGGAACTCGTCACGGTCGTAGTCAAATGTTGCTGAACCCGGGCCGTAGTTCTTGTCAAAAGAAAACCCGGTCCTGAATTTGACGAACTCGTTCTGAGGAAGGATCGTGAGGTCAAAATCGCCCATGTTGTGCTTGGTGTTTCGATTGTGCTCGTTCGCCGCGAAATTAAGCAGGTTGTTAAAGTAACTGAACCTCCTTATCGTGGAATCGAACTTGTACCACCCCATCTTTTCCATCCCGATCCGGACAAAACCGTTCGGGTCAGCGCCCCAGCCGCTTCCGTTTATCAGGAGAGAATCGAAAAATTTTCCATCGCCATCGTCCGTCGTAGCGTAAAATGACGAATCGAATAGCCTCGCTCCATCCTTGTAGTTCAGATCACTATCGAACTTGTTCTCGTTACCTCTCACCGCTGTGAGTCGGACACCGAACTCGATACTTGACTTGATTACGTATCCGCCGGTCGTGTCGTTGTCCTGGGCAGTCGCCGTCGAACTGCCGGATCCGTTTCCGCTGCTCGATGAGCTTGACACCTCCTGCGCTATCACTCCCGCGCAAAGCAGGAATGTCAGGCAAAGGGCGCTTACGAAACCGGCTTTAACTTTGTCGTTAAATGTGTTTCTCATCATTAAATCCCCCATTTGCTCCTTCCATTACCTGAAGAACGCAGGATGCGTGTTAGATCCGTGGATCCTCACATGACAATTCGTGCAGTTCTGGTAGCTGGCATTGTCCTGACGGTGGAAACTCGGCACGCCCGGAGCCGGGCTGTCGAAGATCGCCGTATGGCATTCAAGACACAGCTGCCTGACCTGGTTCCGTTTAAGCATCTTCGGATTGGTCGATCCGTGCGTGTTATGGCACGTCGCACAACCTTCTGTAGTGATCGGAAGATGTTCATAAACGAACGGGCCTTGCTTGTCGGTGTGACACTTCACACAGACAGCGTCAGCGCCGACCGAGAGTCGAGCGTTCTTGAGTTCGAATCCGCCGTGCGCATTGTGACAGTCGCTGCACTTCATCTGGCCTTCAAGCACCTTGTGGTGGAAAGGCTGGCTGAATTGTGCCTTGGTCTGCTGGTGACAGCTCATGCAGAGTTGCGGTTCGCTGACCTTGAGCATCTTGACTGTCGCGGGGCCCGGATTGTCTTCGGAATCGATTGCCGGATAGGTAATGGAGCCGACCTTCGTCGGATGGTTGGGTGATCCGTGCGGAGAATGACAGTCCGTACAGCCAACGTTATTGCGAAGGTGCTCGCTTCTGCGAAAATTATTGTGGTCTTCCTTGCCTGCGTGGCAGGTAAGGCAGCTTTCTGATACTTGTTTTGCGGTTTTATCTTTGAATGAAATTATTTTTGTCGGATCTGCTTCTTCAACGTGAGCGCGGCCCGGACCGTGGCAGGATTCGCATCCCTTCGCCTTGTCCTTCCAATCCTTAACTTGCGTAAGTTTGGAGTGCTTAGTCTTCGAGAAAGCCTTGAACTGGTCCTCGTGACATGTCGCACAGGTATCGCTACCCACATAGTCGTCTTGGTTGTACGCGACCTCGGTACCTTTGGGCGCCGACGGTTCGGCAGCGCTTGTGGCTACGGTTCTTGACTGGATTCCGTACACCAGCCATCCGGCCATAAACACCGCCCATACTCCCAGCAGAGCGACTTTGATCAGTTTTCGTGAAATCATTTTCATGCCTCCGTTTGTCTCTTGCCTATTAAAGGTTGACTGTAAAAGCAGAGAACAAATTTTGCTGCCAGGCCCAACTTTAAATTAATGAAATGGCCGTGTATGTGAGCATTGTCACGGATAGTTGTGACAGCCGTCACAGGCTATTTTTCGAGGTTTTCAGGTGTGAAGGGAGATCAGGAGCTGCCGACCCGTGTTGAGGTTCTCGCCGAGCAGGCTCAGGAGCTTGAAACAGAGCCCCGGATCGAGGTGGAGAACCCGTCTGAAGTCGTTCGATCCTATCGCAGTGAAGACACAGTCGGAATCGGCTTCGACAGCGTTTTCATGGGTACCCAAAAGAACCGCTTCGGGAAATCCAAACGACTCTCCTTTGAATGTCTTGCGCGAGATCCCGGTACCCGAACCCGTGTCGATGACAAGCCTCGCGCTGCCCGACCTGAGAATGTAAATATTTTCTGCCGGATCACCGCGTCTGAACAGACTTGCGCCTCCGGCGAGAAAGATGTCGCGCGCGGATCGCTTGAGCTCTTCCGCAAATCCTTCGGGAATCTCACTTACAAGTTCACTGAAGAAAATGGGATTGCCAAGGAAATATCGCTGATCTGTGTGGACTTTCCGCACAATTGCCCTCGAAGAAACCAGTCTTCGTCGGGAGGATGGTCGCACCGTTTTAGGGGGTTTTTGTAGGACGTCCGTCACAAAACCGAGTGACGCACGTCACAGGGGTCTTGCCCGGCTCAGTCGGAAAAATCGATATCAGCGGACAGCTTCCGCTTATCATGGATTATGAGGTCCGACCCTTTCAGGGAGATAAGTTTCTTATCCTTAAAGGCTTTAAGCAGGCGGGTTACGGTCTCGCGCGAGGTGCCGATCATCTCGGCTATTTCCTCGTGCGTATAGGACATTTTTATGCGCACGGTCGTGCCTTCTTCAGTGGCTGCTTTACACCAGCCGAGGAAAAGGCGCGCAAGTTTGTCCGCGACCGAATTTGAGAGCCCGAGCGAGCAGATCTGAAGGTAGGCGACATTGTAGTCCTTGCTCAACTGCTTCAGGGCGCTGAAGCAGGCCTCCGTATTCTTCCTGAGGAACTCGAGGAAGTCCTCGTTTCTCACGAAATTTACCTGGCACGGCTCTATTACTTCCGCGCTGGCGTTGTGGATGGCATCCGATACGGCCGCGCTCAGTCCCAAAACCTCTCCCGGCTCGGCAATGTGAAGAATGATTATCTTGCCGTCCTTGGAACTGGTCGAGAGTTTGACCTTGCCCTGGCAAAGTATGTACACGCCGTTGGACGGCTGACCCTCCATGAACAGGGTGGTTCCCTTCGGATATGCGTTTGTGATCTTCAGCGACTCGATGATCCTGAGGTTCGAATCGTGCATGTCGCAGAAGAACCCGTCGCCGCGATGATCGCAGTCTTCGCACTTGTGTTGGATCTCAAAGCCTTTAAGGTTCTTCATAGGAGCTGGGACAAAGTAAAATATATGACATATTCCCCTCACGCACAATGCAGAGAAACGCCAGATCGGCGTAAATATAGGCGGTCGAAAGCCTGGCGGCTGTTTTCGGATCGCATAACACGTTACATTATTTGGGCCTATGCAGGAGATCGATCTTAAATACGGAGAAAGTACATTTCAAGCTGGTTTCAGACCCGGAGCGGTGGATTTGATCGGGCATCCGGAAAACCGCGATCCGCTGAGTGACGCGGCGATCGGGTTCATGCTCGATTCGCCCGTCGGATCATTACCGATCGAGGAGATCGCGGGAGCCGGCGAGAGCGTACTTATAGTGGTTCCGGACGCAACTCGTCAGTCCGCGGCTGGTCAGGTCGTAAATCTGATCGTCCGCAGGCTGATAGCCTCAGGCACGATGCCTTACGACATAGGGATCATATTCGCCACCGGAATTCACAGGCCGGTTTCCGAAGCAGAAAAGCACAGTGTCATTACCCCGTTCCTCGCGCAGCGCGTAAAGACGATCGATCACCGGCCGAGAGATCTTATGCAGATCACGCGTGTCGGTGAAACGCGAGGAGGAATCCCGGTCGAACTCAACAGGGCCCTTCTTGAATTCGACAAGACGTTTTCGGTAGGTGCCGTAACGTATCACTATTTTGCCGGTTTTACGGGCGGCAGAAAGCTGGTCTGTCCCGGACTCGCTTCCTCGCGCACCATCGCGGAAACCCACAAACTTGCTTTCGATTTTGAAGAACTCGGGAGGGCCGAGGGCGTCGGGATCGGGAGGCTTGCAGGAAACCCGGTCCACGAGGCATTCGTGGAAGCCGCCTCGTTCGCGCCGCCTTCATTTGCCGTGAACACAATAGTCGATGACCTCGGATACGCCGTCGACGCGGTCTGCGGCGACTGGAGGGAGTCCCACGAACTGGCCTGCCGCACATATGCCGAAGAACACGAATGGCGGATACCTGAAAAGCGGGACTTTGTCGCTGTCAGCTGCGGCGGATCGCCGTTCGACATAAACCTGATCCAGGCGCACAAAGCCCTTGAAACAGCGTCGAAGGCGTGTTCGGAGGGAGGAACTATCCTGTTGTTCGCCGAATGCACCGAAGGATCCGGACGAGCCGACTTCAATGACTGGTTCGAAGCGGGGTCGAGCAGGGCCCTGGCGGAACGGCTCGCTGAGGCTTATAAGGTAAACGGCCAGACGGCATGGTCACTTCTGCAGAAAGCCGAGCGTTTCGATATCCGGATCGTGACCGAGCTTGACGATGGAACGATCGCGCGCATGAAGATGAAGAAGACCGATCCGAACTCGGCGGTCAGGATGATAGCGGGGGCGGGCTCCGGATACATCCTCCCGTTCGGCGCGAAGTTCCTTCCGGTTTCCGGGGAATGATCCTGGTTTCCTAGCGCTCTGGCGCAAAAAAAAGACCGCCTCTTCAGGCAGCCTCGTCTTGTCCAAATCCGGGATGATCTACTTGAGCTTGAACGTCCTCGCGATCAGATCTGTCTCGTTCCGTATCGACCTGAGAAGATCGCGCTCGCCGGTGAAGCGGAGTATGTAGACGGTGTTCGCTGTTGCCTTCAGAAAATAGAACCTTCCGGTCATGTTTCTCCCGGAACGCACGAACTCATAATTGAAAACGCGGCCTTCCAGCGCGCCTTTGAACGGATCTTCCTTTCCTGCCACGAAGCCCGGAACGAACTGCAGCTTCTGTTCCTCGGCGCGGATCAGTTCATCCAAGAGGTCGTTTGGATCAACCGTCGCCTTCCTTATCTCCAAATACCCCTCCCGCCTGTAATTGTGGACGTACTCAACGTTCGGGCTCATCTGCGACGGCTTTGCCGTCATCTTCCAGGCGTCATTCGGCAGAGAGAACATGTATTCCACGTTTACATCGCTGAACTCGCTCTGCGCAAAAAGGCTCGAAGAGAAGATAATGACCGCGACCAATGAAAGGACCACGGGGAGTCTTTTGGTATTTATTTCTATCATTTTTTTGGGGGCGGTTGAACGGAAGCCGGCCAAAAGCCTGCTCCATTAAAGTGCGAACGTCCGATGCATTCCTGTTTAGGCCGGTTGTCCCGGGGGCCTGCCCGGAACTCCGTTGAAATCTTAGGTTTGCGAATGGTGTCTGCCCGCCGGATCCTTGTTTTGTCGGCTATTCTAACACCCTGACCGTCTAAGCGGAAAGAAAAAGGGGCCACCCGCCCGCTTCAGAAAACAAAGATGACAAGGTGAAAGCTGATATGAAATACCGTTATCCGCTCTTTTCCAAGGCCGCAGCGATAATGCTCTCCGCAGCCGTTCTAATGCCGAATCTGATCCTGGCCTCACCCGCGTCTCAGAAGGCGACCAGTGCCCTTACACCGGACCAAAAGATACTCCACGTGCTCAACCGGCTGGGATTCGGACCCGCACCAGGGGATATTGAGAAGGTTCGCGAAATGGGACTCAAACAATACATCGAGTCGCAGCTTGATCCGGGGAAGATGGACGATTCGGCGCTCGAGGGAAAGCTCCGAAGGCTCGACGTGACACGGATGAGCACCTCGGAGATCTTCGCCAAGTACCCGAATCC
>JAHEEZ010000179.1 GCA_024640445.1 Acidobacteriota bacterium
GTCTTCGGGACGCACTGTGAAGAGGTCGCGGGACATAAACCTCTCGACCGTCTGGTAATTGTCGATCCAGTCGCTTTTCTCTTCCAGTTCAGCGAGCGGCCAAGTGTGCATCGGCTGTCCTGTTCGCTGGTTCTCCTTCATCTGTGCGGTCAACTCACGGAGCCGAACGCTTTCCTTCACGTTGCGGTCCATTTTCGATAGCGACTCAAGCATCCATCCGGACGAGGTCCTCTGGATCTCGGCGCGTTCCTTGATCACACCGAGGTATCTGTCGATATCTTTCTTGTCTATGTTGAAGCTCTCGAGTCCCTGGCGCGCGATCGGCAGCAGTTCATCCAGTATCAGTCTTTTCGCCCTGTATCCGCGCCCGTCGAGCCACACGAATTGCGACTTCATACCAAACCTGGCGGCGCTGAAGAAATTGTCCTTTGCGTCGTCGAAAGACATTTTCTGGACCACATCCCCATATACCTTTGGCAAAGCAACCATAAGGCCCAGGAAGAACGCCGAATTTGCCATCTCGTCAATGACGGTCGGACCGGACGGAAGGAACCTCGCTTCTATCCTGAAACTGGGCCTGCCGTTCAGCACACCGTAACACGCCCGATTCCATCGCCAGATAGTACCGTTGTGCATTTGCCACGCGGTCAGTTTCGGTACGCCTCCTTTGCTCAGCACTTCCAGCGAATCCTCTTCTATCTCCCGGGTCAGAAGTATGCGGAATCGGGCGACGTCCTCGTGGAACGCGTCCAGCATAGACGTCCTGATCCAGTCGCTTCCAAAATGAACCCTTGTCGGCTGGCCCCTCGCCTGAAGCGTTCGCGAACGAGAATCCACAGCATGCTTGAACAGCGCGATCCTCGTCTCGTACCAGAGCCTGTGGCCGAGAAGTATCGGCGAATTTGCGGCACTCGCGAGCACCGGCCCGGCAATAGCCTGAGCCCAGTTGTAGTACTTGATGAACTGGTTTATCGGTACCTGCAGATGAACCTGGAAACTGGTATTGCAGAACTCGATGAACGTGTCGTTGAGGTGAAGATTTATCTCGTCCAGTCCCTTGATGTGGATGATCCTTTCCTCGCCCTGAAGTTCTGTGAGGATGCGGTTCAGCTCAAGGTACCTGGGAAGCGGCGTCAGATTCTCGATCACAAGGTCGGACTGCTGGATCGTCGGCAGGATGCCGACAAGCACAACGTCGGCGGCGGATTTCTCGGCGGAACGGCGGACCACTTCGACCATCTCGTCGATCTCGTTCTCGAGCCGTCCAAGGCAGTCTCCTTCGAATGGAGAAGGGCTCAGGTTAGCTTCGATATTGAAAAGTCCGATCTCGGTCGTAAGGCGCCGGTCATTCGCGTCTTCGAGCACCTTAGTCGAGATCGGCGACGGACACATCGCCGAATTGACAAGGAACATCTCCTGTTCCGCCCCGATCCTGAAGACATCGTCCTCGAACATATTGCGCTCGAGCATTTCCTCGACCGCCTGGAGATCGTTCAGGACCGCCCGCGTGAACTGACGGATCTGACTGCCACTGCTTTCTGAAGATACTTTATGGTCGCCCATTTGACTCCTGCCTCAAATGAACCAAGAAAGAGAAACGAATTTTGTTGGTGCGGTTATTCTAAGTCAGTTTGATTATGACTACAAACTGATTCCCGGAATGTGACGCCGGTCATACTCCGTTCATCTCGAGTCGAATACCCTCCTGTCAATACCTCGTTCCGTTTCCGGTTCACAACCCGGCATTATCAGTATTTCCCGAACCGGATCATTCCGAACGATACGTATAATTCAACTGGAGACCAAATATGAAGAAATTGTGGATACTGTTCGGGATTATTTTCCTGTTTTCGTTCGCCGTCCTTTTGTGGGTCGGCACAGAAATCTTCCGCCAGGCGCCGCCAATACCGGATCAGGTAGTTACAACTGACGGACGGGTGATCGTCGGTGAAGGCGAGATCTCGGACGGCCAGAACGTATGGCAAGCTATGGGGGGAATGCAGGTCGGTTCCATATGGGGGCACGGAAGTTACGTCGCTCCCGATTGGACCGCCGATTACCTTCACCGGGAGAGCGAATTCATTCTCGGCGCGCTATCAAGAGATGAGTATCAAGAGGGTTACAAGCTTCTGGACGCCGAAGAACAGGCGGTGATGCGCCAGCGCCTCCTGGAGATGATGCGCACCAACAAATACGACCCCGCAACCGGCAAACTCACGATCGATCCGATCCGCGCCGAAGCCTTCAAATACAACCTTGATCACTACAGTGATGTTTTCACTAACGGAAATTCGGACTACGCGATCCAGAAAGACGCTCAGTCGGACCCGGAAAAACTGAGGAAGCTGGTTTCATTTTTCTTCTGGACCTCGTGGGCATCGGCGGCTAACCGGCCGGACGACACGATATCGTACACAAGCAATTTCCCGTCAGAGCCTTTGGTCGGAAACACCCCGACGAGTTCGACGATCGTCTGGACCGGAGTGAGCGTCATCGTGCTCATCGCGGGGATCGGCGGAATGATCTGGTTTTTCGCAGGGATGCGTCAGGAGGCGCCGACGGAAGGCGCTCCCGACAGCGATCCATTGATAGGAGCGGAACTGACCTCCTCGCAAAAGGCCACGGTCAAATACTTCCTCGTCGTAACTCTATTGTTCCTGCTGCAGATAATCGTCGGGGTAATCACGGCGCATTACGGTGTGGAGGGAAATGGATTCTACGGAATTCCCCTTGCCGATTATTTGCCGTACGTGGTTACCCGGACCTGGCATGTCCAGCTGGGGATATTCTGGATCGCCACTGCGTGGCTGGCTGCAGGACTGTTTATCGGCCCGATAATCTGTGGTTTTGAGCCCAAGTATCAGAAACTTGGGGTCGACGCGCTGTTCGGCGCGCTGTTGGTGGTCGTCCTCGGGTCAATGACGGGACAATGGCTTAGCGTGATGCACAAACTGTCAGGCGACGCCTGGTTCTGGTTTGGCCATCAGGGCTACGAATATGTGGACCTCGGAAGGGTCTGGCAAGCGGCGCTCTTTGTCGGATTGGTTCTGTGGTTTGTTCTCATTCTAAGAACTGCCCTGCCGGCCTTTAGAAAGAATGATGACAAGCGGCAGCTGGTTCTCCTCTATATTATCTCGACGGCAGGGATCGCGTTGTTCTACGCACCCGGATTGTTCTGGGGAATGCGGTCTCATTTGACGGTAGTCGAGTACTGGCGATGGTGGGTGGTCCATCTTTGGGTCGAAGGATTTTTCGAGGTGTTTGCCACGGTTGTCATCGCGTTCCTATTCGCGAGGCTTGGCGTCATCAATCCGGTACTCGCAGCCAAGGCTTCTTTGTTGTCAGGCGCGATCTATCTGTCCGGCGGCATAATCGGCACGCTTCATCATTTGTACTTCGCCGGCACGCCGACCGTCGCGTTGGCCTTTGGTTCCGTGTTCAGCGCGCTTGAGATCGTTCCGCTTACACTGGTTGGATTTGAGGCCTGGGAGAACATTCACCGGTCAAGGGCCCGCGAGTGGCTGGAACAATACAAGTGGGTGATCTACTTTTTCATAGCGGTTGCTTTCTGGAATCTGGTTGGCGCGGGCATCTTCGGATTCATGATCAATCCGCCGATCGCCCTTTACTATATGCAGGGTCTTAACACGACCGCGGTCCACGCCCACGGAGCTCTCTATGGCGTTTACGGAACGCTCGGACTCGCGCTGATGCTGTTCTGCTTGCGTGCGATGCAGCCGCAAAGGAAGTGGAACGAGAACCTGATAGCATTCTCATTTTGGATGATCAATGGCGGACTTCTGATGATGATGATGCTGAGCCTGCTTCCGATCGGCCTTATGCAAACCTATCAGTCGGTTTCCGTTGGATACTGGTCTGCGAGGAGCCCCGAGTTCATGCAGACGGAAGTGATGCAGATCCTGCGCTGGGCAAGGGTGGCCGGCGACACTGTGTTCGCGATCGGGGCGATCGGGTTCGTCTGGTTCGCGCTGGGACTTATCTTCCGTAATCCTCCGGCCGAGAACAGTTCTTCGGAAGAGGAAGAATGATCGCAAAGCACCGGCAGGACTTCGGCATCCTGCCGGTGCACGTTCTGCCCGGTATCAATTGTGCCGCGGCGGAAGTAGAATTGAGATATGCAGAAGTATAAGAAGATCAAAGACCATCTTTCCGAAAGGAAACTGGAACTGGAAGGCCTCCTGAACCATGTGGAGACAAGTGCCAGGAAGAAACTTGACAAGGATTTCGAGGAGCAGGCGATCGAGCGCCAGAACGAGGAGGTTCTGACCGCGTTGGATAACTCGCTCAATGAAGAACTTGAACAGATCGACGAAGCACTCTACAGGATCGGTAACGGAATGTACGGGAACTGCGCGAACTGCGGAAATGAGATCAACGAGAGAAGGCTTCTCGCGGTCCCGCATACAAGCCTGTGCATCGACTGCGCGGCTTAATTTCGATCTGAAGCTTTCCGGAAAGGGCTGTCCGTATCGTATTTGCGGCGGCTGACGACCAGTTTACCTCCCTTCCAGAGTTGTTTTCTGAATCCCAGCAGATGGAAGATCTGTAGAGGGAAGAGCCTCGCCACTTGCGTGTTAACTATCAGCGACTCTTTTTCAAACGGATGCCTCTGCACTCCGGGCAGCAGGAACATCAGACCGGCGATCCCCACATTGCGAAGAAATCTCGACAGCCACAGCCAGAACGGCAGGATCTCGCGGCCGAGGAAGAAGCCGTCTTCTCCCAGCTTTTGGTAAAGAGGCATAAGGACCATACCGCCTTCGACCGCTTTCACCTCGCCGTGCGAGTCGTGTGCAAGCACCTCCCCTTTCTTTACCGGCTGGAAATTCTCATATCCGGGCTCCATTCTGAAATCATCTTCCGGTTGTATCGCGTGGCGGTGCCGGATCTCGATTATCCTAGGACGGCCCATCGCTTCCCGCAGGGTCTTTTCGTGCCTCGCGACATCTACATCTTCCGCGCTGAGACAGCCCGAGTGATAGAGCGAAAGCCATATCAGCGCTTCCTGATTGTCCACCGCGGTCTTTTGCCTGTGTTCGCCCGCCTCGAAGCCAAGCGTCACCGCGCCCAGATTGTTTATGTACTCGAGGATCGTCTCGTTCAGCTGCTCTTCGATGCCAAGTAGTATTGTCGCCGGAAAATTCCTTGCGAAATCTCGGTTGCGGAGGGTATCGCCGATCATCGCGAAAGGAGTGCTTTCCGCCGATGTCGAGTGAAGGTCAAGAGCGTACACCTCGTCCTTAGCAGTGAGGAATATCCGCTCAAATATCTCAAGCAGTTCCCTTTGTTCGGCGTCTTCCGCGCGATTCGTCCGGATCGTGGAGCTGGGTTTGTTCAGTTCGATCGTTTCGGGCGTCCAATGCCGGTTGAGGTCGAGGTCGAGATACCGGACGTCTTTGCGAAGCGCTCTGGTATTTCCGGCAATCAAGTAGATCCTTCCTTTAATTCTCGAACCAAGTTTCTCAAGCGCCGGGGCGATCTTCCGCATCGCAAGCAAACCGCTCGGCTCGTTGCCGTGGATGCTGCCTACGACGATGACGGAAGGACCTTCGGCATCACCGACAAACTCTCCGACGATGTGTTCGCCTTCGGCAATATCGATGTCCGGAACGGGCTCGGTTGAAGGTATCTTTAGAGGCTGTATCTGCATTTCGAAGAGTATCGGGGGTCTAGTGTCTAACTCTATCCGAAATGCCCAGAAAAATGAATTGGAGACAGGAGACAGGAGACAGGAAAGATCGTTCGACACACTTCAGTTTGTCGATGTTCGGAATCGGGACCCAACATGTTAGCAGGGGCAGGGCTTGTACCTGCCCTTGATCGAAGAATGTGCAATATACTTTAGTTTTTAGTCATGACCTCAAATCACGAAGTCGTTCCGGGACGATCTGAAATTCTCCTCTGCGCCTTGGCGGCCTTGCGGGAGATCTTGCTCTTTTCACGATTCACAATTTACTAAGAGGTTCCCGCCAAGACGCAAAAGAAGGAAAGCTGAATCAAGATGACAGAAGGGGCTGTTGTTGATCTTCATTTCTTCGATCCTATCTCGCTTTCCCGGTCCTTCGCCTTGCTCACGGCCGGATGTTCATTTTGCCGCCGAACAGATTATCCGGGTCATACTTACGCTTGATCTCTTTCAGCCTTTCGAAGTTGGCGCCGCAGAAATTCCCCTCTGATTCCTTCGCAACCGTGCCAAAGGGCGTTTCGCATCGCAATGATTTATACTCTCCAAATCCCAGGAAAAAACCGGTCAAGCCGGCGTACGAGAGAAGATGACGAACTCTGACGAACTTATAGGAACCGTAAAGGGACCCGGCGAACTCCCGCACGAATACCTTCTGATCACCCGCGACGACTCGAAAGCGCGGATCGGGGAATTCGTGTACTACGAAGCAGATGACGGCGGAGAGAGGAGGCGGATTGTCGGGACCGTAAAAGGCCGGAAACTTGTACGCAATTTCCCGGACTCTTTTCTTGCAGATCCGGAAACAAGTCCGGCGTCGATCGCTTCGATGATCGGTCTCGACGCCGGAGCTTCGGAGATCTACGAGATCGAGGTTGAGTCGATCGGCTTTTACAGCGATATCCTCAAAGATTTCGTAAATCCCAGGATTCCTCCGAAGCCGGGCGATCCGTGTTTTCTTGCATCTTCAGAGACACTTTCGGAAATGCTCTCGCCGAGAAGGATCGGCGATACGGGTTCGGCGCACCTGGGCAGTCTTTTGACCCGGCCGGCCGGCGAGGTCCCTGTGGTCCTTTCGGTCAAGGACGTAGTATCGACACATCTCGCGATCCTTGCATCGACCGGATCCGGAAAATCATACACAGCCGGCGTCCTGGTCGAAGAACTTCTTCAGCACTATAACCGCGCGGCGATCCTGATCGTAGACCCCCACGGCGAATACCAGACGATGCAGTCGGTTCATGGTGACGAACGATTTCAGGGGACGGACGGCTATCGTCCGGAGACGAGGATCTTCACACCAGACAAGATAAAGGTCCGTTTTTCATCGCTCACAGAGGCGGACATCAAGTATCTTCTGCCGGAAGGCACGTCTGAAAAGATGCGGCACATACTCTCACAGGCTTTCAGGGCTCTGATCAGCAACCGTGGAAAAGAAAAGAAACTCTACGGGTACTTCGATCTGCGCGACGCGGTAATGGCGCAGAAATATGAAGGCGACGGCGGAGACGGTTCGGGGAATGCTTCATCGATCGAGGGGCTGCTTTGGAGGCTTGACGCGAGATTTGATCGCCGCGACGGGATCTTTCACGATTCGGAACACATACCCTTGCAGGAGCTGTTCAAACCGGGCAGATGCACGATCCTCGAACTGTCGGACATCGAACAGAACGAACAGCAGGTCATAGTCGGTACGCTTCTGAGACGCGTGAACAAAGCACGCGTGATGACGGTGCGCGGAGAGGCGGATCGAGGAGAGAATTTCCTGGATTATCCGGTTTTCGCTCTCCTTGAAGAGGCGCACAGGTTCGCGCCCGCCGGCGCGTCCGTTGTTTCAACGAACATCCTGAAGCAGATACTGAGCGAGGGCCGCAAGTTCGGAGTCGGGATCGGCCTCAT
>JAHEEZ010000416.1 GCA_024640445.1 Acidobacteriota bacterium
CCTCAACCTCTTTCGCCACTTCGCGAAGGTCAGGATCGTCGGAAAGCGAAGCGAGCATTTGTTCAGGTTTGATCAGGCCGATCTTGGTTTCGCCATTCTCCGTGTATACCGAGATACGGCACGGCAACGCCATGTTCAGCTTCATATCAGTCGTGAGCACCTTGTTTGCCTGAACCGGATTGCAAACCTCGAAAACTCGGCAATCTTCCTTGAAATCAATGCCCTTGTTCCTCAGCGTGTTGCCTAGGTCGTGAATGTGGAGAACGCCGAACCCGTTACGGGTCACCGCGGACTCGAGATCTTCAGAAGCCTTTTCAAAGGGCTTCCCAGTCTTGACTATGTAATACATTTTTTCACCTCGTAAAAATGATATTACATCTTGAGGCGTATGCAGAATGTGACGGCGGTCATAAGAGGCAAATCACCTGCGCGTCGGTGCCAAGCGCAAGTTCGCTGGCAAAACGAATCCCATTATCGATCCTCGCAAGGCAGCGCTGCGACCCACCCGTGAACGGGTGGGCTAAACGAATTTCTGTTCACGATTAACGATTCATGGTCCCCACCCGTGAACGGGTGGGCTAAACGGTTGACCGCTCACGGCTCACTGCTCGTCGCTCACTGATTCAGCCCGCTCCGGCCACAGCTGCATTTTGGTGGCGCTTCCACACGATCAGGGCAAGCCAGAACACGAAGATCCTGAAGATCAACGGAAATCCTTCCGGAAGATCGACGAGTATCCGCCTTCTGAGAATTCCTTTCGGCACAAGCGAACCGATCACGATTCCGTCACGTTCAAGAACGAACTCCTGCTTCCAAAACGAAGGCTTCCTGAGGTTGAAATTGTCTCCGGAGAAAGAAATTTCAAATCTGTCCCTGAATGCGCTGGGCTTTTCAGCGAAAGCGACAACTCGTTCACCCTCGAGGAGAAGAAAAGCCCCAGAGACCGAGCCCTGCCTTTGGAACCGATAACTGCTCGTGTAACCGTTTTCAGTGATCTCCACGGTCGCCCGCTCTCGCCAGGAGGAAGTTTTTAAGCGGGCTGCGACCTTACTTTCGTCATCCGCGAGTTCATACGCGGAACCGAGGAATCCCTTTGCCTGAGCCGTCAGCATATTGGAGAAGCATACAACGACTTGCTCAATGCGGGAAGAAAGATCCACCGAGACAAACAGACGTTTGTCGCACACTCATCACTCATCACCCAGTACTCATAACTCTATTTTCCCTACTCTCCCTGCGCCATCGAATAACCCGCGGCACCGTCAAAGTTGTAGAGATTCTCCGTCTTGATCACTTCAAAACCGGCGGAATTGAGCGATGCGAGCAACTCCACTACATCCTGGTACGTGACGCTTTCGCCCGTCATCCTGAACCGGCATCTCCAGTGGTCGGTCTTGAACGTCTCCGGAATCCCGCCCGGAAAGACGAGCACGCCTCGGTTGGTTATCAGCTTCAGCTTTAGAGCCTCAGTTGAAGCATCAAGCAGTCCTTGTCCGATCACATCCGGATCGCGGTCCGATTCGTCCCAGCAGATGAAAACGTCAATGCCGACAAGGTCTTTCTTCGTGGCCGCAGTGGGCGGGACCGAAATGGAGATCTTCTTGTCATCATAGTGGACCGCTTCAAGAGTGTTCGGGATTTTTCCAAGCCGTTCGATCACGGCCTGAGTAAACTGCCGGGTGCCAACTTCCTGGGTGCTGAGCCCTTCCCTGTAAATATCCGGCGTGTGGATGCCGTCCTCCATCGTGCAAAGCCATGCGTTCTTGATCTTCTCGCCAAGATGACCCATTCCGAGATGAACAAGCATCTGGGTGGCGGCGATCAGCAGCCCGGAAGGATTCGCGACGTCTTTGCCGGCAATATCGGGAGCCGAACCGTGGATCGCCTCGAACATCGCGGCTTTGTGGCCGATGTTTGCGGAAGCCGCCAGTCCCACCGAGCCTGCGAGCTGGGCGGTTATGTCCGAAAGTATGTCGCCGTATAGGTTGAGGGTGACGATAACGTCGAATACCTCCGGCGAGGTCGCTAGCCGCGCCGAACCGATGTCGATGATCTGGTGATCGCTTTGTATTTCCGGATATTCGGCGGCGATCTCTTCAAAGACCTGACGAAAAAGGCCGTCGGTCAGCTTCATGATGTTGTCCTTCGTCATACACGTGACCTTCCGGCGGCCGTACGCGCTCGCGTATGCGAAAGCGTAGCGGATGATGTTCTCACAGCCGGGGCGAGTG
>JAHEEZ010000180.1 GCA_024640445.1 Acidobacteriota bacterium
CAAAGATCGCGTAGAAAGGAAGGGCGACGGTCTTGAACGTCTGCTCCTGGAATTGCTGCTGCCGGTAATAAACTTCTCCTTCTCCGTCGGTGTATAGGCTTACAAGGACATACTTTTCCATTTCGGCTTTCACTGCCGGGTCCGGGAACATGTTTGCCTCCATCCAGCGGCAGTTTGTGCACGTGTAGCCGGTAAAGTCTACGAAGACCCGTTTACCCTCCAGGTTCGCCTTTTTCAACGCGCCCTCGAAGTCGTTCTTCATCCATACAAGTTCGTTCTTCGTGTCGCCAAGGACGTTCAGCCTGGACTCTGAGTTCTTCGGGGGAAGGAAAGATTCGAGTTCTCCAAGTTTCATTCCGAACACGCCGCTCCCAAGCCATATGCTGATCAAGACGAAAAGCCCGGCAAACACCGCACGCATAGGCCCGATCCGCTTCACCACGCTGTCATACCGAAGTTTGAAGAATCCCAGAATGTACGCCGCGATCAAGATCCCGATCGCGACCCAGATCGTGAGCACCACTTCCCTAGAAAAAACAAGCCCGTAGTTCACCGCGCCGCTGCCGTCAGACCCCCATACCAGATCTACGTTAGAAATGAATTTAAGTGCCGCGGCGATCTCAAGGAATCCCATAACGACCTTTACCGAGTTCAGCCAGCCGCCGGACTTCGGAAGCGAGTGCAGGAATTTCGGCACCAGCGCAAGCACGAAGAACGGCAGTGCGAACACGGCGGAAAAGGTAAGCATTCCCAGCAGGGGCATCTTCCAGTCGCCCTGAGAGGTCGATACAAGGATCGTTCCGATGAACGGAGACGTGCAGGTGAAGGACGTCAATGTAAACGTCAACCCCATCAGAAGCGCACCGACATACGCGCTGCCCTTCCCTTCTTCAGAGCGAGTCAAATTGTCCAGTCTGGTCAGGATCGACGCCGGTACGGAGATCTCGTAAAAACCGAAAAGGTTGAAGGCAAACACGATGAAGATCGCCGCGATCAGAATGTTGACCCACGGATTTGCTGCAAAGAGGTTGATCCCTGCGGCCCCTAGCGTCAGCGCTAGGATCATCCCCAGCACCGAGAACGTCGCAATGATACCGATCGAATAGACGGTCGCAAGCTTGATCGAACGCTTGTGATCCCCGTCCGAATGCTTCATGAAGTACGAGACGGTGATCGGGATCATCGGAAAAACGCAGGGAGTGAGAAGCGAGATCGCGCCAAAGGTGAGAGCAAGCCAGACGAACGCCCAGACAGAACCGTCGTCTTTCCCCTCACCGTATCTAACTACTTCTTTCGGCTTCTCGGGCGAACCCGCCAGGCCCTTCCGTCCGACGACGGCAGCACCTTCCAGGGTTACTCGGACGGTCTTAGGAGGCAGGCAAAGGCGGTCGTTGCAAAGCTGATAGCGTACGTCGATCGCGAGATCGCCCGCGGACGCATCCTTCAATGTTTTCAAGGGCACATCGAATTCTGCGCGGTCTGCGAAGAAACTTGTGTTTATTTGGAAATTCGGGTCGAACTCGGTGATCGGTTCCGGCGTGGTCACTTTTCCAAAGATCTCGAATGGAGAACCCTCTGCAACCTTGACCGTCGTCGCGATGGGGCCGCCCGCCGGCTGGTCAAGCGCGTATAGGTGCCATCCCTCGTCGATCTTCGCGGAAAGAACCGCTTTTACGTCGTCGCCCCTGGCGAAAGATCTTCCCTTCAGTTCGGGGCTCAGCGTCCACTTCGCGGGATCATCCTGCGCGAGGACAGATGCAGCCGATGAAATCAGGAGCAAAGCGATGATCAGGTAGTGTCTTGGTGAGTTATTTGAGGGCATAAAGTGTTCGCTCAAAATCTTATCATTTCGGACTGCGTTTCGGGCAATCGCCCTGCTATGTTTTGCTTTGAGAGCAGCGAGTCATTTATAATTTTCGTTTGTTTCCGACACGGTCGCATTAATAAACGGCATTTGTCTCGGAATTATTCCTTCCAGGGCTCATAGGAGAAGAATTTTGCCAAAGACACGAGTTAGCGGAAAGGCCTCAACGGGCACGAACAAGACCTCAAAGAACGGTAAGGGCAGCAGAACCCCTGCCGCCGTAACCGAGGATGGAAAAGAGTTGTTCGATCCTGAAAAGGCCCAGGAAGAATACAACAAGCGTAAGAAGTCTCAGCTTGAGTCGATCAAGAATACCTCGGCAGACGTCCTTCGCGAGATGCTATATCAGATGGTTCTCGGCAGGCATTTCGAGCAGAAATGCGCCGAAGTTTACCGGATCGGCAAGATCGGAGGATTCTGCCACCTGTATATAGGCCAGGAAGCGATATCGATCGGAACACAGCTTCAGCTTGAGCCGCGCGACTTCGTCATAACATCCTATCGCGACCACGTACAGGCGATGGTTCAGGGGATCGCACCAGAGGCTGTTCTTGCGGAACTATATGGCCGCGCCGGTGGAAATGTCGGCGGTAAAGGCGGCTCGATGCATATGTTCTCAAAGGAGAAGAACTTCTACGGTGGACACGGGATCGTCGGCGGCCAGATAGGCGTCGGCACCGGGATGGCATTTGCGCAGAAATACAAAGAGAGCGGAGGCGTGACTTTGTGCTTCTTCGGCGAGGCGGCTGTCAACCAGGGCATTTTCCACGAGTCGCTTAATATGGCAGGTCTTTGGAACCTCCCCTGTATATACATCTGCGAGAACAACCGTTACGGAATGGGGACTTCGCAGGAACGGGCGATGTCGATATCAAGCATTGCCAAGAAGGCGGAGTCTTACGGGATCGCGGGCGAGTTCGTCGACGGGATGGATGTGATGGAGGTCCGCGAGGCAACAGCCCGGGCGATAGAGAGGGCAAGAAGCGAATCCAGGCCGACACTCCTCGAGATCAGGGCATATAGGTACATGGGACACTCGATGTCGGATCCCGGCAAATACCGCTCGACCGATGAGATCAAGAGATATCAGGAGCGCGACCCGATAGTGCTTTTCAAAGACAGCCTGAAAGAAGCAGGTGTCCTTGATGGAAAGGACTTTGAGAAGATCGACGCAGAGGCCCTGGCCAAAGTCCAGGAAGCCGTCGACTTCGCGGAGAACAGTCCGCTTCCTGACGAGAGCGAACTCCTTACAGACGTTTACAAGTAGAGCAAGATTATGGCGGAATTGACGATACGCGACGCTTTGAACGAAGCGCTCCGCGAAGAACTGGTCAGGGACGAGAACGTCTTCATAATGGGCGAAGAGGTTGCCGAGTACGATGGCGCCTACAAAGTCACCCGCGGACTCTGGAAGGATTTTGGGGACAAGCGCGTGATCGACACGCCGATCACGGAACTTGGCTTCGCCGCTGTCGGCGTCGGGGCGGCAATGGCGGGTTTGCGGCCGGTCATCGAATTCATGACCTTCAATTTCTCGATCCTCGCCTCGGACCAGATAATCAACCACGCAGCGAAGATGCTCTACATGTCGAACGGCCAGTTCAACGTGCCGATCGTATTCCGAGGCCCGAACGGATCAGCATATCAGGTCTCTTCGCAGCATTCACAGGCGCTTGAGGCGTTCTACGCGAACTTCCCCGGGCTGAAGGTGGTGATGCCGTCGACCGCGGCTGACGCAAAAGGGCTCTTGAAATCCGCCATCCGGGACGACAACCCCGTGGTATTTCTCGAACAGGAACGCATGTACGGCTTGAAAGGAGAGGTTCCCGAGGACGACGATTTCACGATCCCGCTCGGCGTCGCTGACGTAAAACGCGAGGGAACTGATTGCACGATAGTCGCGCGCTCAATGACCGTTCCGCTGGCCATGCAGGCTGCCGAACATATGGAATCCGAGTATGGAGTTTCGGTAGAGGTCGTCGATCCCAGGACCATAAAACCGCTCGATATCGACACGATCGTCGCGTCGGTGAAGAAGACCAACAGGCTCGTTATCGCTGAGGAATCTCACGCGTTCGCAAGTGTCGGAGCAGAGATCTCGCACCAGGTGATGGAGAACGCTTTCGACTATCTCGACGCCCCGATCAAGCGGGTCTCGACCGCCGAAACGCCGATGCCGTACGCAAAGAACCTCGAAGAATTGGCGTTGCCGGACGTTCCGAAGATCATCGAGGCGGTGAAGGCGGTTTGTTACATTTGAGTCTGTCGGGTCTAACGAGTCTGGCGAGTCTATCGGGTGTTTCGAGTTGACCATTGGTCAATGATCATTGATCCCTGACCTCCGGACCTCCGCTTCAACTTGAATACTCGTTGGTTTCCTTTTAATCTTGTAAATTCCCGTGCTTCGGGGTCGTCTAATGGTAGGACGCCTGGCTCTGGACCAGGTAATAAAGGTTCGAATCCTTTCCCCGAAGCCAGTTCAATTTTCAATGCCCATTGCTCAATGACCAATGGGCATTTCGCATTGGCAATGAAATTTGAAGATCGTAGATCGAAGAGTGACCGCGGCGCACGCGGATTAACCATTGATCGATGGGCGCTGACAAATGATCATTGAATCGCTTGCCAGAGTCCCCTCTCATTTGAAAATATCTCTCAAATTGTTCATTATTTATCTTTGTTCAAAATGCGGGAATTTCGTCCTGAGCAGGTATAAGCAAGCCGAACATTGACTCACACTCCGGCAAGCGTAGAAATTTTATGGCTGAAAAGATCCTGATGCCCAAGCTTTCCCCGACGATGGAGGAGGGGCAGATCTCCAACTGGGTTAAGAAAGAAGGAGATACGGTGGAAGCGAACGAGACCATCGCCGAGGTCGATACCGACAAGGCGACGATGGAAATGACATCGCTGACGCCGGGAACGCTCCTAAAAATAATCGTGCCCGCAGGCGAGAATGCAAAGCTGGGTCAGACGATTGGGATTCTCGGCGAGCCCGGCGAAGACTTCTCTTCGCTGTTAGCGGAAGCAGAGACGGCTTCGAATGGTGCGTCGAAAGCAGCTACCGTCGAAGAAACCAAGGCGGAGGAACCATCACAGGCGGCCGCGGCGGTCTCAGAGCCGGCGGCGGCGGCGACAGGTTCGAATGGTGGTCCGGGCGGGAGGATTCTCGTTTCACCGATCGCTGCCCGTATGGCGACTGAGAACGGGATCGACTTGAAAACCATCAGCGGTTCCGGACCAAACGGCAGGATCATCAAGAGGGATATTGAAAAGGCATTGGAAGCGCCGCAAGTGACGGTCTCTAAGTCTTCGTTCGTTTTTGGCAAAACAGCTGACATATCCGGTGCGTCCGCATTCCGCGAAGAGAACACTTCGCCGATGCGTCGGACGATCGCGCAAAGGCTCGGCGAATCCACAGGCCCGATCCCGACGTTCTTCCTGACCGTAGAGATCGAGATGGACGGCACTCTCGAAACTCGCAAGAAGATCAATGAATCGATCGCCCCGGACAAGATCAGCGTCAACGACATCATTATCAAGGCGGCGGCTGAGGCGCTGACGCGCCATCCGTTCGTGAATGCCTCGTATTCTGACGACAAGATCAGGTTTTATGAGGACGCGGACATCGGAGTTGCTGTGGCCGTCGAGGAAGGCCTGATAACCCCGGTCGTTCGCGGCGCGAACAAGAAAGGCTTCGTGCAGATCTCGACGGAGGTTGCCGAGCTCGCGGAAAAGGCTCGCGCAAGAAAGCTTCAGCCCGAAGAGTACACTGGCGCGACATTTTCCATCTCGAACCTTGGAATGTTCGGGATAAAGGAATTCACCGCGATCATCAATCCGCCGGAAGCGGCGATACTCGCAGTCGGCAGGGCGGAGCCTGTTCCTGTCGTCAGGGACGGAGAGGTCGTCGTCCGGAATATCATGCACGTCACGATGAGCTGCGACCACAGGGTGGTCGATGGCGCGACGGGAGCGAAATTCCTTCAGACCTTCAAGCAAATGCTTGAGAATCCGGCAATGATGCTGGTTTAGTGAACAATAAGAGACAAACCGAAAGGGACACGGAATTCTGCGCGGTTCCGTGTCCCTGAGTTTTTGGCAGAAACCTGGTGACGAGACCCGACAAGAGCCTAGAACCTCACATAGCCCTGATCGCGGTCCAGCTGTTCTTCGGATCGGCGGCGGTTCTGGGGAAATTCGCCCTCGAGGCCTTCCCTCCGATCGCTATCGTGGGATTCCGTGTCGGTGCGGGAGCGGTGGCTTTCTATGCGCTCCAGCGCATGCGCGGAACAATGCGTCTGAAGAGAAAGTCGCACTACCTGTATTTCGCGCTATTCTCATTCTTCGGGATAATCCTCAACCAACTACTCTTCTTCAATGGCCTTGAGCGCACGACGGCGACCAATACAGCGCTGCTCGCCGTTCTCATACCCGTTTTTGCTATCGCGATCAGCGCGATGGTCGGCAACGACACCCTCAATGCGAGAAAGGTCGCAGGGATCGTGCTCGCAGCGGGCGGAGTGGTTTATTTGGTCGATCCCGGCAAGGCCAGTTTTTCTTCGGCTACGACGCAGGGTGACATAATGATCATCCTCAACAGTCTTTCTTACGCGGTTTACGTCGCGATCTCAAAGAAGCTGATAAGCCACTACGGCGCCCTTAAGTCGATCGGCTGGCTGTTCATCTTCGGGTCCGTGATCAATGTTCCTCTGGGTCTCTATTCCCTGTCAGGGGTGAGTCTTCCGGAAGTTTCTCTCGGCGCCTGGATGGCTCTTGCGGGAGTGATCGTCTTTCCGACGATCCTGGCTTATTACTGGAATACGTGGGCGCTGGCGCGGGTCGAACCGTCGATCGTGGCGGTCTACGTCTATCTTCAGCCTTTGATCGGTACGACGCTGGCGATCTCGATACTCGGTGAACCCTGGAATCCAAGGATCCTTGTAGCGATGTCGCTGATCTTCGCGGGAGTTTATCTCGTGACTAAACGAAAGACGCCGAAAGACCAGGTCCTTCCCGCGAACTGATTCAGAGATCTTCGTGTACGATCCTTCCACCGACGACCGTCAGAACCGCTTTTCCGTCTCTAAGGGCAACAAGGTCCGCCCGTTTCCCAACCTCGATAGAACCAGTTTCCAGGTCGATCCCCAGCAGCCGGGCGGGATTGGCGGAAGACATCAGTGCCGCGTCTGAAGCAGTGAAACCAAGTGAAAGGCAAAGGTTCACAGCATCGAGCAACGTGATGACACTGCCGCTGATCGTCCCCGCGTGTGTCTTCGCAGTGCCTTCCTCAACGAACAGTTTCTTTCCCCAAAGCTCGTATTCTCCATCGCCCATACCGGATGGCGAGACCGAATCGCTGATCAGGAGAACCTCTTCGACTCCGCGTGCGCGGATAGCGAGTTCCAGTACCGCGGGGGCTACGTGTCTGCCATCGGCAATGATGTCGAATGTGACTCCGCCGCGCGTCATTCCCCAGCCCGCCACTCCAAGGTCACGGTGATGCAGTCCGGTCATCGCGTTGAAAAGATGGGTCAAATGTCTCGCGCCGGCGTCGAAAGCGGATTCAAGGACGCTCAAAGGCGCTTCCGTATGCCCGATCAGCGCTTTCCATCCGCTTGCCTCAAGATCGCGGACCAATTCAACTCCCCGGTCCGACTCGGGGGCAAGTGTCATAAGTTTTGCACCAAACGCAGGCACGGGCAGATCGTCA
>JAHEEZ010000417.1 GCA_024640445.1 Acidobacteriota bacterium
TTCCTCTGATCGAACGACCTCTCGAAACTGTGATACGCACGGTCCAAAAGCGGCTCGCCGATCGAACCGGAGGCGGTTTCAAGCAGACCGATCCGTCGAATCTCACCCAGGATATCGTTCGCCGAATGGAGCACATCTTCCCTGTTGTCGGAATACGCCTGCGCGACGCTCAACAGTATTTGTTCGAAGCTCGGCAGATTGAAACGGGGCGCAGGCGGAAAGTAAGTGCCCCCGAAGAACGGCCGCTGATCTGCCGTAAGAAAGACCGTCATCGGCCAGCCGCCGCTGCCGGTACTCATCTGTACGAAGTTCATATAGATCTTGTCTACGTCCGGCCTTTCTTCCATATCGACCTTGATGTTCACGAAATGCTCGTTCATCAGCGCAGCGATCCGCTCATCTTCGAATGATTCGCGCTCCATTACGTGGCACCAGTGACAAGCGGAATACCCAATGCTCAAGAGTATCGGCTTGTCCTCATCTCGGGCCTTGCTAAAAGCTTCACTTCCCCACGGAAACCAGTCAACCGGATTGTGGGCGTGCTGCAGCAGATAAGGGCTGGTCTCGTTGATCAGCCGGTTAGTGTGGATCTTTGGACTTTGCATCTAGTGATTTTTTCACCTCACACTAATTTGCGCAAAGGCGGCCCGGTATGAACCGCAAACGGCCCGAGAAATCGGGGTTGGCAGCGATTTTGCTTTTTGTTATATTTGGACGATAGAGTAAAGAAATGACTTCACGAAGCAGGGCAAAACTCAGACCGCTTTCCCTACGCCCCGACCTATTCGCCGGCGACTAGGCATTCCTCCCCGTGCAGCAGCTCTCCCGGAGAGCTTTCTATCCAGCGCGCCCGGCAGTTTACGCCGGACGTCAGACACAACCAGGAGGAATAGAAATGATCCCGACAACAGATGCAAAAAGGCCGCAGATCAATACCGAGCTGCCCGGCCCAAAGGCGCGTGAAATAATCGCGGCCGACCAAAAATATGTAACGCCAAGCTACCCCCGTCCGGACTACAAGCTGGTTGCCGACCATGCGTCGGGCGTGTGGATGACAGATGCCGACGGCAATGTTTTCCTGGATTGTAATGCCGGCGTCGCCGTATGTTCGACAGGCCACTGCCATCCGGAGGTCGTCCAGGCAATCACCGAACAGGCGAAGACCCTGATCCATATGTGCGGCACTGACTACTATTACAAGCACATGCCGGATCTCGGCAGGAAGCTCAATGAGATCTGCCCGATCGAAGGCGAAACGAAAACGCACTTCGCGAATTCGGGCGCAGAAGCTGTCGAAACTGCCCTTAAGCTGGCGATGTACCACACGAAGCGCCAGAAGTTCATATCGTTCTTCGGTTCGTTCCACGGCCGCACGCTCGGAGCTTTGTCTTTGACCTCCTCGAAACGGGCGCAGCGCCTCGGATTCATGCGCCAGGCGCTCGACGTGACACATGTCCCATATTCGTACTGTTTCAGGTGCCCGTTCAATCTTGGCAAGTGCGAGGACGGAAGCTGCTGTATGGGGACGATAGACTGGATCGAGAACCGCCTGTTCAAGACCACGACGCCCCCGGAAGAGGTCGCCGGCATTGTAGTCGAAGCGGTCCAGGGTGAGGGCGGATACGTTCCTATGCCGACTGAGGTACTCAAAGCGATCCGTGAGATCTGCGACCGGCACGGGATAATGATGATCGTGGACGAGGTCCAGAGCGGCATGGGCAGGACCGGCAAGATGTTCGCGATCGAACATTCCGGAGTAAAGCCCGACATTATGTGTCTCGCAAAGGGCATAGGATCAGGCATGCCCATTGGCGCGACAGTAGCAAAGGCAGAGGTCATGTCGTGGCATAAAGGCGCTCACGCATCGACTTTCGGAGGAAACCCCGTGTGCATAGCCTCAGCGCTGAAAACGATCGAACTTCTCGAGAACGGTTTGGTCGACAATGCACGTGAAGTCGGCAATTACCTCAAAGCGGGACTCGAAAGCCTTCAAGAGAAATACGTTTGCATAGGGGACGTTCGGGGACTTGGAATGATGCTTGGCGCGGAGTTCGTCAAAGAAGACGGCTCGCCCGATCCCGAATTGAGGGACCGTGTCGAGATGGAGTGCTTCAACCGGGGACTGATCATACTTGGCTGCGGTACTTCGACCATCCGGTGGTCTCCGCCTTTGATCCTGACCAGAGAGAACGTGGACGTGGCGCTTGAGATCTTTGACCAGGC
>JAHEEZ010000181.1 GCA_024640445.1 Acidobacteriota bacterium
AGCTTGGCCCTGCGCACCTTGCCGTAGCGAACGACGTCGATGTGATCGACGATTGTCGCGTGGAGCGGGAAGATCCTCTCGACGCCGACGCCGAAGCTGGTCTTGCGGACGGTGATCGTCTCGCGAGAGCCGCCGTGTTTGCGGGCGATGCAAACACCCTCAAAAGCCTGCAGCCTTTCCTTGTTACCTTCCTTGATGCGGACGTGCACCCGTACGGTGTCGCCCGGCTGAAAGGCCGGGATGTCGTCCCTCAGTTGCGTGTTTTCTATAGCGTCTAAACGGTTCATTTCTTTATGGGCGGATCTTCCACCGCTGCTCCTTCGATCAGGTCTTTTCTGATCTTTCTTGTCTTATCTATCGCCTTTTCCCGGCGCCACGCTTCAATTTCGGCGTGATTGCCTCCCAGAAGAACCTCCGGGACCTCCATGCCGCGGAAATTCCTCGGCTGGGTGTAATTCGGAAAATCAAATATGCCGTCCGAGAACGAATCTCTTTCAGCGGAACTTTCATTGCCGAGCGCCTCCGGCAAAAGTCTTATGATCGCGTCGGTCATCACGACCGCGGCGGGTTCGCCGCCGGAAAGCACGTAATCGCCGATCGATATCTCATCGGTCACAAGCGCTTCGCTGACCCTTTCATCGATCCCTTCGTAGCGGCCGCATATTATCAGGATCCGTCCGTCTTCGTCTGACAGATCCTTTACCAGCGCCTGGTCAAGCGGTCTACCCTGCGGCGTTAGCAGTACCACCCTTGTTCCTGCCGGGTACTCTTCCCGTTCGGCTGTTCCGAGCAGGTCTTCGACCGCAAGAAAGATCGGCTCGCACTTCATCACCATCCCTTCGCCGCCCCCGAAAGGCCTGTCATCGGTCTTCCGGTGCTTGTCGGCGGCAAAATCACGTATGTCGGTCACTCCAATCTCGACGATGCCTGCCTCGCGCGCCCTTCGAATGATGCCGAAGTCGAACACTTCTGTGAAGAACTCCGGAAATATGGTCAGAATGTCTATCCTCATCATTTCCTTTTCGTTCTTCTTCGGTCAAAGATCCAAAAGCCCGTCCGGCAACTCAGCACGTATCAGGCTGTTCTCAATATCGACTTCGACACAAATAGCCCTTACGAAAGGGATCAGGTACTCCTTCTCGCCATCGGAGACCTCAAGGTTCTCATTGGCACCGGTCCGCATCACGCCTGTTACGGTTCCGATCTCTTTCCCGTCCGCCACGACCTTGCAGCCCTCAAGCTGCCAGTCGAAGTACTCGTCCGCTTCAAGCTCGACCGCGTCCTCTTCACGGACGCAAATGTCGAAATGTAAAAGATCTTCGGCCTCTTCGATCGAATCGAATCCTTTGAATTTCAGGATTACCCGGTTCTTCTGGAACCAGTGCTTCTCGAGCTCCAGTTCCTTTTCCAGACCCTTGCCGTCAGAGGCGATAACATCGACCAGTCCTTCGAAACGCTCCGGAAAGTCTGTCAGTACCTCTGAAACTATCTCGCCTTTCAATCCACGGGTCCGTACCGTCTTCGCGATCGTTACAAGTTCCATCGTTTGCCAAGTCGGCGCCTTTTGGCGCATTGGGCAGGTACAAGCCCTGCCCCTACTGATCCCGACAGAATCGATAGCCTAAGTTAGTCTTCAAGGATCTGCAGATTATACCGCCGGTTCTGCTTCTGGCCCGCGAAAAAGAGGATCGAACGAATAGCTTTTACGGTCCGCCCCTGGCGGCCGATCAGGCGTCCCATATCGCTCTCCGCAACGCGCACCTCTATCGTCGTCGTCTTGCCGTCGATAAATTCCGCCACTTCAACGGCTTCCTTCTCATCAGCGAGCGCGAGCACAATCCTTTCAACGGCTTCTTTCATATCTGCGAGTCCTGTAGCCGCAAAAAAGCGGTTCCGCTTTTACTATTCCGACTTGGCTTCTTCTTCAGCTTCAGCGGCCGGCTCTTCGGCAACAGCCTCTTCCGCGGGTGCCTCTTCAGCAGCTGCTTCCACAGGTGCCTCTTCAGCGGCCGGCTCTTCGACTGCGGCTTCTGCAACAGGTGCTTCTGCGACGGCTTCAGCGACAGCCTCTTCAGCAGGAGCTTCCGCAACAGCTTCCTCAGCGGGAGCGGCCTCAGCGACAGCCTCTTCAGCCGGAGCTTCCGCAACAGCTTCCTCAGCGGGAGCGGCCTCAGCGACAGCCTCTTCAGCAGGAGCTTCTTCCGCAGCGGCTTCGGCAGCGGCTTCAGCAGCTTCTGCAGCCTCAGCTGCGGCCTTTTCGGCGGCTGCTTTTTCAGCAGCTTCCTTCGCGGCAGCTTCCTTTTCAGCCTTCGCCTGTGCCTCAGCTTCCTTCTTCGCAGCGATCTTCGCAGCGATCTCGGCGTCGCGTTTTTCCTGCTCTTCCGGGCTCAGAAGCGGGTTGTGCTTGATGAGACTCGCAACCGTTTCCGTCGGCTGCGCGCCTTTGCTGATCCAGTACTGGATGCGCTCGTGGTTGAGCTTGACCTCCGCGGGCTCGGTCATCGGGTTGTAAGTACCTACGTTCTCAAGATACTTACCGTCCCGCTTGGAACGCCTTTCCTTAACAACGATCCTGTAGAAAGGGTTCTTCTTCGCACCCATCCTGGTCAATCTGATTCTTAGCATAGATCACTCCGTAAACTCTTATCTTTTCTTCTTTTTCTTGTGTCGTTTCTTTCTCTTTAACCGTTTCGCGAGCGAGGCCGTCGTTTCTTCCCCGCCGCCTTCAAAATCGTTTCCGCCGCCGCCGAACATTCCGCCCGGCATTCCGCCTCCGCCGAGCATATTGCCCAGGCCGCCGGCCATCCCGCTCATCATCCGCTTTCCGAGGCCGCCAAACAAGCCGCCGCGGTTCATCTGCTGCATCATCTTTCGCATCTGGTCGTACTGCCTGAGCAGTTGATTGACCTCCGCGATCGTAGATCCCGATCCGTTCGCGATCCTCGTCTTGCGGCTCGCGTTGATGACCGAATGATCGCGCCTTTCCTGGATCGTCATCGAGTCGATCATCGCCTCGGTGCGTTTCAGGTTCGCTTCGACCTCTTCGGACTGCTCGTCGGAAAGCGACATTCCGCCCGTCATCTGCTCGGGCAGCATCTTCATCAGCTTCGACATCGAGCCGAGCGTTTTGAACTGCCTCAGCTGGTTCCGAAAGTCCTCCAGCGAGAACTGGTTGTTGACTATCTTCTGGAGCTGGGCCTGAGCCTCTTCCTCATCGACCTTCGACTGAACCTCTTCGATGAGGGTCAAGACGTCGCCCATACCAAGAATGCGCTGGGCAAGCCGGTCAGGATAAAAAGGCTCGATCGCGTCGTACTTTTCGCCTACGCCGACGAACTTTACAGGCTGTCCGATGACCTGCTTGATCGAAAGCGCCGCACCGCCGCGGGCGTCTCCGTCCATTTTCGTCAGGACGACGCCGGTGATTCCGACACGGTTGTGAAATTCCTCAGCCGATCGGACCGCGTCCTGACCGGTCATCGCGTCAGCGACAAAAAGGACCTCGGTCGGCTTGGTCTCTTCCTTGATCTTCTCAAGTTCGACCATCAGCTCGTCGTCGATGTGAAGACGGCCTGCGGTGTCAATGATCAGCGTGTCGTAGCCGAGTTCCTGGGCGTGCTTCTGCGCGCCTTTCACCAGGGTTAGGGGGTCGTTCGTCGTATCGTCTGCATAGACCGACTGGCCGACCGCGTCCCCGACCACTTTCAATTGTTCTCTCGCCGCCGGCCTGTAAACGTCTACCGACACGAGAAGCGGCTTGCGTTCCTGGTTGTCCGCCAGCCACTTGGATATCTTTCCCGTCGAGGTCGTCTTACCCGAGCCCTGAAGGCCGACCATCATCACGACGTTCGGCACCTGCTTGGTGAACACAAGCCGGGAAGATGTTCCTCCGAAAAGGTTTACAAGCTCGTCGTAGACGATCTTGACCACCTGTTCGTGCGGTTTAAGGTCCTTCCAGACCTCCTGGCCCTCGGCTTTTACCCGAACCGCTCCTACAAAATCCTTAGCGACCTGGTAGTTAACATCCGCCTCAAGAAGGGCCATCCGGATCTCCCGGAGGGCTGCATCCACGTGTTCAGGAGTGAGCTTTCCCTGCCCCCGCAGATTCTTTAATGTTTTCTTGAGTTTATCGGATAATGATTCGAACATAAAAACGCACTTCCGCCATTAGAGCCGAAACCATAAATACTAGGTGCTGGGGGAGTTTGTGTCAAGGAATCAGGGACCATTGACCAGGGATCATGTGTCATGGATCAGGTTTCAAGCTTCAGGGGTCATGTGTCGGTGAGGAGGCGCCGCGATACTTGATACAGGGTACCTGACACATGTTCCCTAATACCTGAAGGTAGTCCTTCCTCACGTACGGGCTTCTGACTCTCAGCACTCAGTACCCAGTACTCAGGACTTCCGGTGGCGGGCAAGCCCGCCGCTAAACAGGGACAACAGACCCTCAACCATCCTTAACATCCTGTCCATCCTGTAAATTTCCGGTTAAGCGAGGTTCAACTGCCAGGAGACCCTGAACCGTTCGTCTGTCCAGCCGAAGCGCGTCCTAAAACCGTAATTGTCGATCGGCACCGGGACGACGATCATAAACAGCTTTTAATTTGCTTTCCAGAGTTCGCCCACATTTCGCAACCGACAAACATCGATGTTAGCGATGTGAAGTTAGGTCACCGGGCGCCTTGGCCATTTCTCCCTGTGACGGGCTTACCCGCGAGATAAACCGATTCGATCCTGGTCGTGTTCCTGATGTCTTGCGCGGGATCAGCGTCAAGGACTATCAGATCCGCGCGCTTTCCGGGTTCAATAGTGCCGCGATCAGACAGTACGCCAAGAAATTCCGCCCCGTCCCGTGTCGCCATCTTCAGAATAGCCAGCGGAGGTATGCCGGCTTCCTGGTAAAGTCCGAGCTCATAGTGATAAACAACGCCCGGGGTCATCCATGAATTACCGACGTCCGTGCCTACGCCCATCGGCACCCCGTACTCATAGTATGCTTTCGTGATCCCCAGTACGGCCGGAAAATAGATGGTCTTGAGCAACTTCTCCTCTTCGGCGTCAGTCGGATCGTACTGGGGGTGACGCTCCCGCCAACCGTCACTCCACCAACCCTTCAAACCCGCTTCCGGTGCCAGTTCAACTCTAAATCTGGGAAGCATTGAAGAATCCGAGCCAAGACCGGACACCTGGGTTATGGACAAGGTGGGAACGACCATCACATCGTTTTCTTTGAGGTCCCTGACCAGTGACCGGAACCGTTGGCCTGCCGTCGCGTTCGCATATCCTTTGTACCACTCAGCGTTGGATGCGTGCTCGATATCATCCAGGTTTACGATCTCATCCATCGGAGTGCCCCAACCGGAATGAACGATCATATCGATACCGTTTCTCGCCGCCTCGCCCCAGTTGGTCTCGCCCATATGACCGATTACCTTCAGCCCATTTTTATGGGCTTCGTCAATACCCGCGGCCACGAGCGCTGCCGGCAGACGCTTATACAGCTTGATGAACTGAACACCCGTTGCTGCCTGTTTACGGACCTCTTCCCTTATCTCCTTTTCGGTGGTTACAAGTGCCGCCCAGTTCTCGAGACCGTCGCCGGACGGATAATGGTCGATGATCCGCCCCGCCGTGAGCATATTCGGACCTCTGACCAACCCTTTTCTGATACGCTCCTGAAGCTCAACGCCTGCTCCTGACCGGGCGCCCGGATTCAGTATCGTCGTAACCCCGAATTCAAGGAGCCTCTTGAGGATCTTGTCCTGAATCTGCACATCCTCAGGTAAATGAACGTGAAGATCTACGAATCCGGGGATAACAAATTTGCCTGAGAGATCAATGATCTCAGCGCCTGCCGGTGTGCCGGATCCGGCCGCCGGTCCTACATAAGTTATCCGTTCACCCTCAAGAACGACCCTCTGACCAACAGCCGGTTCCCTGCCTGTCCCATCGATGACAGTGACATTTTCGAGAATTATGGGTCGCGGACCGGACTGCGGGGACCCTGGAGTACAGGCCGGGGACTGGATGATCAAAACTATCGAGAGGACCGCGGAGAAGAGTCGGAAGGCGTTGTTCCCAGATGTAATATCCATTTTCCGTCGTTGGTCGGATCGTTTGAAGCGGGTCCGCGATCGAGTTTGATCACTTTGGCTTCCCGTTTGTGTTTGAGATTCGCCCGCCCAAATAAGACCTGGTATTGGACGGAGAAGATCAGATAAGGTTCAACTGCCAGGAGACCCCAACCGGTCATCTGTCCAACCGAAGGGCGTACTGAATCCGTAGCCGTTGAGCGGCATCAGAACCTTGCCTTCTTCCGAAACTTTGTCGAACGCGGTCCGAAGTTCTTCCTCGATGCCGCATTCGACGAAGATCGAGATCGATGGCGTGAAGGTGAACGCGAGCCCGACCGGGCTGTCGATGCAGGCGAATTCCCGGCCTGCGACGGTGAAGACAGCTCGTTGCACCGTCCCTTCGGGACCGGGACCTTCAGACCCATACTTCTCACATTGCAGGATCTCGGAGTTGGGAAAGAGCGAAACGTAGAAGTCCAGCGCCTCGGAGGCGTTACCTACGAACATCAACTGTGGAATAACGGACTTGGGCATAAGGGTCTCCGGAAAAAAGATTGCGCCTTGCGGCGCATCGGGCAGGCACAAGACCTGCCCCTACATAAACTGACGGTCTTCAGCGCATCGGGCAGGCACAAGACCTGCCCCTACATAAACTGACGGTCTTCAGTCTCCTGTCTCCCGTCTCCTGTCTCCTGACTTCTACCTCTGCACCGACCCCGCCGCGTTAGTGATGAATTTCACGAAGAGGCTGGCGTTTTCCCTCACCTCGACCGCGTTCGTCGGACCCGGGAACGGGTTATTGTAGATGAAATGCCCGTCACCGCTGTCATCGTATGCTTTCACGACGATGATATGGTAGGTACCCTTCTTAATAAATTTTGAGACCCACAGAGGACCTTTTGTAAGTTCTCTGTGCAGCGCCTCGGCGCCATCGGAAAGGCCGACGTCGAAGAAACCCCTCTTCGCATTGAAAGTCCCCCCCGACAAAGCAGTCAATCCCAGTGCGGTTGCGCATTTCTTGTATTCCGTGTCGAGAAGACCATTTTCCATCGAGTCCTCAAAATCAATCACACCCGACAACTTGTCCCGTATCGAATCGATGTTCTTTCCTTTCGACCACAAAAGCATCTGGTAAGAAGCAAACCAGCACTGCTGGTGGTTCTGCTGCCCAAATCCGGCTGTCGGAACCCAATGGTTGATGTTCGAAGCCATATTCGTGTCCTCCAATTGCAGTTTTGGGGATCAACTTCATTTTCTGCCCAATCGACCCGATTTACAAACAAGAAACCGCAGCCGATAACGACTGCGGTCTTATTCGAAACGCCCCGACCCACTCGTCCGCACACATTCCCGTTCTCAGCCTGCTCGCGGGCGTGATAGGAACTGCGGGTCAGCGGAGAAGATTCAACGTGCTTAAAGCCCATCTCCTCGCCTATCCGTTTCCAATCGGCGAATTCCTCCGGAGTC
>JAHEEZ010000182.1 GCA_024640445.1 Acidobacteriota bacterium
GACGCGAGCTACGGAGTTATAGAAAGAATGTTGGAATAACAGGAGACAGGAGACAGGAGACAGGAGACAGGAGACAGGAGACAGGAGACAGGAGACAGGAGGAGTTTTCGTATTGTCCCGAAGTATGTCAAGGGATCGAGAACCGTCGTTTACAATACCCTTGGTTGCAAATTCACAAAGTACTCAAGCCCCACAGCTTGAAGGAGAAGAAAGAATGACCTCACAAACATTCAGGGATCTCACTGTATGGCGTAAAGCTCACGAATTGGTTTTGGAGATTTACAAACTAACTGAAGTTTTTCCGAAGCATGAGTTATATTCACTTACCTCCCAGTTACGGAGATCCGCCGTTTCGGTACCCGCGAACATAGCGGAGGGTCACAAGAAAGCAGGGTTGGCTGACAAGATTCGTTTCTTTAATATTGCGCAAGGTTCGCTTGAAGAGACCAGATACTACCTCATAATTGCGAACGACCTAAGGTACGGCAAGACTGAGAATTTGGAATCTTCGTTGGATGAAGTGGGACGTTTACTTTTTTCATACTCACGATCTGTGCGAAGCCGTTTAAGAACGTAAGTTGACGGAATTTGTCTCCTGTCTCCTGTCTTCTGTCTCCTTTTACAAATGACGTTGGCGAAAAATCAGAGTGCGTTAGAGATAGTCTCCTTCGATCCCGCTACCGGCGAGGAAGTAGGCCGTGTCAGGAAGACCACACCCGAAGAGGTCCGGGCGGCGGTCGAGAAGGCGCGTAATGCCTTCGAGATATGGAAGCGCACACCGTTCGCTGAACGGGCGCGGATAGTGATGCGCGCGCGCCAGGCTCTCCTTTCACAGTTGGACTCAGTCGCTCTTCTCATTTCCCGCGAAATGGGAAAGCCAGTCGCAGAAGCTCTCTTGGCCGATATCACCCCCGCGCTTGACCTGATGCAGTTTTTCGCACGCCGTTCCTCGAAGATCCTAAAACCGAAACGCCGCGGCATCGGGATACTTTCACTTCTCGGCCGCAGCTCAAAGATCACTTACAAGCCGATGGGCGTCGTCGGAATCATATCGCCCTGGAACTATCCTCTCTCGATCCCGCTCGGCGAAGCGACGATGGCGCTGATGGCCGGGAACACGGTCGTCCTGAAGCCCAGCGAATTGACGCCTCTTGTCGGCGAGAAGATCGGCGAGATCTTCGAGGCCGCCGGTCTTCCGAAGAACGTACTGCAAGTGGTCTCGGGTGACGGCGAGACCGGCGCCGCGCTCGTTGCCGCGGGTGTAAACAAGATAATGTTCACCGGGAGCGTCGCCACCGGAAAAGCCGTCGCGAAAAGCGCCGCCGATACCCTAACCCCGGCCGTTCTCGAGCTCGGCGGAAAGGACCCGATGATAGTATTCGCCGACGCGAATCTCGAAGCGGCTGCCGATGCCGCCGTTTGGGGCGCGTTCACGAACGCAGGTCAGGCGTGCTCTTCGGTTGAAAGACTCTACGTCGAAGAGTCAGCGGCGGACAGATTCACTCGGATGATCGTGGAGCGCGCTTCAAAGCTGAAGGTCGGTGTCGGTGCCGATCCCGACTCGGATGTAGGGGCGATGAGCAGCCTCCGGCAAAAACAGATAGTGGAAGATCATGTCGCGGCGTTCGCGGATGCTGGCGCGGAGATCCTGACCGGTGGGAACGATACCGGACTTGAAGGACTGTTCTATCCTCCGACGGTGATCGCAAAAGCGAAGAACGAGATGAGGCCGATGCGGGAGGAGACATTCGGCCCGACATTGCCTGTCGCTACGTTCAAGACCGAATCAGAAGCGGCGGAACTGGCAAACGATACCGAATTCGGCCTTACGGCGAGTGTCTGGACGAAAGACATCGCAAAGGGAAGGAGGATCGCCGGAAAGATCCTCGCCGGGACCGTAACCGTGAACGAAGTGCTTTACACACATGGCCTTGCGCAGACGCCCTGGGGCGGTTTCAAGAACAGCGGATACGGACGCACTCACGGCGAAGAAGGACTGAAAGAACTTGTCGCGGTCCAGCACATTCACGTAAATCCGATCACGCTACTGCCCGATATATGGTGGTTCAAATACTCCCCGAACGCGATAGACACTTTCCGCGAAATGGCGCGAAAGTTCGCGAGCGGCTCTCTGCCCCGCATCGCAATGTTCCTGCCCGCGATGTTCAAGCGCATCCTGGAATTAAGAAGAGAAAAATAGGTCAGCCGATCCGTGTGACGACGTCGGAGATGTGTATGTCCTCTTTTGCCTTTTTTGGTTTTGGTCCGAGCATCTTTATGAACGGAGGCGCGACCAGCGTCGTCGCGACCGCCATAAACAGTACGGCGGCAAAGGCCTTCTGATTGATCACGGCAAGACCGATCCCGATCTGTGCGACCACGATCCCGACCTCTCCTCTCGGCACCATACCCACACCTACCTGAATCGCCTTTTTGAATCCCATCCTGTATGCGCCTAATCCGCACCCGATGATCTTCGCAGCAATCGCTACGACCGTGATCGCAAGCGCGTACGTGACTACTGAAAGGTCGCCGAATAGTTTCACGTCCAGCTGCATTCCTATGTTCACAAGGAAGAACGGGACCATGAATTCCATAACGCCGTTTGTGAGACCCCGCATCTGCGGGTTGTTCTCGGTGGCTTCCGACAGTGCCATTCCAGCGAGAAACGCCCCTATGATCGCGGCCACTTCAATGTAGAGCGCGACGAACGACAGGCCGAGGCAGAGAATCAGGCCAAACTTGAAGAATGGCTTTGATATCTTAAGGCGGTTGATCGCGGGCGCGATCTTCTTGAAGAATCTGGAGCCTACGGCCCCGACAACGATCACGAAGAAGACCGCTGTCAAAGCGGTGCCGATTATGGCGACGTAGTTTATCGAACCATGGCTGACGCTGGAGACTACCGAGAGGATCATCAGCCCGAGAATGTCATCGATCACCGCCGCTCCGAGGATGACCCTGGACGTCGAGCGATTCAAAAGTCCGAGCGAGCCGAGCACTCGCGCAGTGATCCCGACCGAAGTGGCGACTAGCGCCGCACCGATGAACATCGCTTCGATCTCTCCGCCGCCCCAGAGCCTCGATACCCCGTATCCGGCGACGAATGGCAGAACAATTCCCAACACACCGACCAACATCGCGCGCTTGCCGACACGCACGATCGATATCGGCCTTATCTCAAGTCCCACGTTGAACAGCAGAAGGATGACGCCGATCTCGGCAAAGACCTTGATGATGTAGGAAGGCTGAACCCACCCGAGGACGCCCGGGCCGATGATGATCCCGGCGAGGATCTCGCCGACAACGGCGGGTTGATTGATACGCTCGAAGATCTCCGCCATCAACTTGGCGGCGACGAGCATTATGAACAGCGCGAGCAAGAGGTCCGCGTGTTCAGAGTTCCCTGCGAATACTGCAGGCATCATTCAATTCCGCGTCGTGGGTGTGAGGGGGGTCCTTCAAAACCATTGTACAACCTACCGCAAACGCCTTTCCAATAAGGGATTGAACAACTTGACGTTTCGGACCCACGCCCTATAATTTGAGTTTGCGGCAGGGTAGCTCAACCGGTTAGAGCGCGGGATTCATAACCCCGAGGTTGGGAGTTCAAGTCTCCCCTCTGCTACCACCAGATCAAGAAGAAAGGCAGGTCGAAAGGCCTGCCTTTTCATTTTTCAGTTTGTTTTTCGCCGGAGCCCCACCGGCAACCGTTCCGGAGGATTCCGCGAACTGTTATATTTGCAACATAGGCCAAGAATGACGAGCAGGGGATTTCCAATATTATCTAGGCTCTTCGAATCGGCGCGACTCGCCGTAGAATCGATCCGGGCCAACAAGACGCGATCCACTCTTACGATCTTCGGAGTCGTGGTCGGTGTCGCGGTCGTGGTGATGGTGGCGGCCCTTTTGCAGGGCGCTCAGAACTACATTGTTGAGGCAAGCGCGGACCTCGCCCCGGACGTGATCCGCATCGAGAAAGCATCCTTCCAGGACTTCGGGGCGGACGGTCAGGCCTTCGTGGTTGCGCAGTCAAAAAGGCCCGACATTCTTTCCCCTGACGTCGCGTTCCTGCAAGACAAGCTCGGTTCCGAATTCATCGTGGGTGCCGAAGGAGCCGGCACTTTGCCCGCAAGACGCGGCAGCAGGACCCTTGTCGGTATCTCGGTCCAGGGGGTGACCTCCGGGATAGAGCAGCTAACAAACTTCAGGATCGCGCGCGGCCGCGGCATTACGGAGATCGACGAGCGGTTTAAGCGAAACGTTTGCGTCATCGGGCAGGATGTAGTGGACGAACTATTCACCGGCAGCGATCCAATCGGGCAGGAGATCAAGCTCGGACAGGTAGCGTACGAGGTCATCGGTGTTGCCGAGAGCCAGGGATCGGTATTCGGCAATTCGCAGGACGGGTTCGTCAAAATACCCCTGTCCACTTTCGAGAAGGTCTTCGGACGTCGTTCCCGTTCTATCTCCATACTGGTGAAGGCCGTTGACGGAGATCGCATCTCACCCACGGAGACAGAGGAGCGGGTGCGGGTCGTGATGAGGATCCGAAGGGGACTGATCCTCACTTCCAAGGAAGACGACTTCAGCATCGTCACGGCCGATAGCGTGCGGGCGTTCGCCGGCAACCTGACAGGCCTGGTCGGAACGATCATTTATCCACTAACAGTGATCGCGCTCTTTGTCGGCGGAGTCGTGGTTATGAACATGATGCTTGCTTCGGTCACGGAGAGGACCCGTGAGATAGGTATTCGAAAAGCGCTCGGCGCCAGAAGAAGCGACATACTTACCCAGGTGTTGGTGGAATCGACCACCCTTACTGTTCTCGGCGGATTGATAGGTCTGGCAGCGGCACTGCTGCTGGTGCTTGCAATCAGATCACTTGCCGGCTTCCCTATCGTCCTGCCCGTTTGGTCGGTCTTTCTTGCTCTCGGCGTTTCCTGCGCGGTAGGCATAGTGTTCGGTATTGTTCCGGCGCGAAAAGCGGCGGCGATGGACCCGATCGAGGCGCTGAGGTTCGAGTAAATGATACCGATGAAAGGAAAACTACCTTATGTTCCCGACCTCCGGCAGATTGTCATTGAATCGATCCTGGCGCATCGGCTAAGGTCAGCGCTTACGTTGACCGGCGTGATCGTCGGAACGGCTGTGGTCGCGCTTGTTGGTGCCGTGCTCACCGGACTTTCACAGCGAGTTGCAGAGGTCACCGAGAAGAACTCTCCGAACGTAGTATATTTCACAAAAGAGGAAAGGATAGGCCCTTCGCTGCAGCAGCCAACTGCTGAAGAGCGGCAGCGAAAAGAACTTACCTACGAAGACTTTCTCGCTGTCGAGGCCCTGGAATCACCTTTGGCTGTTTCCCCGCAGAAAATACGCGGAAGCTATGGTCCGACGGCCGACGTGCCAAAAGTAACAGCGAACAGCCGGACGGCGATCAACCCTTTGATCCTGGGAGTCTGGGAGAACTATCCTGAAACGCAGAATGTCCCGATTTCATCTGGCAGATTCTTCACCGGCGAAGAACGGGGGGAGCGGAAGAGCGTCGCCGTCATCGGCTCAGGGATCGCGGAGCAGATCTTTGAAGATGCGGACCCGATCGGCGAGATCGTCAAGATCGACGGACGGCTCTTTAAGGTAGTCGGCGTCCTGAAGGAAGCGTCAGGCGAAGGAGTGATCGGCAGCGACGAACTGGATGAGCGGATCATTTATATTCCCTTCGAGACTTTCAGAAAGTTCTATCCGGGGATCGAGGGAACGGTGATCGTGATGCGCGCCCGGGAGGGAATGGTCGACGAAACGACCGAGGAAATCACGTCCTTGCTAAGGCGCAGACGCGGGGTCGCGCCCACCAAACCCAACAATTTCGGCGTAAACCGCGCGGAACAGGTTTTCGAGCTGGTCAACGACACTATCGCCACGCTGGGAGCGGTCGTCGTTCCTATCGCGCTGGCGAGCCTTTTCGTCGGCGGGGTCGGGGTTATGAACATCATGCTGGTTTCAGTTAAGGAGCGTACTGCCGAGATCGGTATCCGGCGCGCGATCGGGGCGACACGAAGGACTATCCTCGTACAGTTCCTTGCCGAGGCGAGCATTCTGACGACGGTCGGTGGAGTTGTCGGGATCTCTGTTGGGCTTTTGTTCGCGTTCCTTTTCCGTCTGATAGTTTCGTTTCCGGCTGAGGTGCCGGTTTGGGCGGTCGCGGCAGGGCTGCTTGCGTCTGTCTTCGTGGGAATAGCAGCAGGATTCTACCCGGCGTACAAAGCTGCGAACCTGGATCCTATCGAAGCAATGCGGCAGCCGTGAGACTCGATGTTCCCTTATGCGGGTCTGCCATTCCGGGATCGTTTACCCATCGATCGTATCAACCGGTAGTTCCCCGCCTCCGTAGGAGGCAAATGTCTGTAGCATTCGGGTTCCCCGCCTCCGTAGGAGGCAAATGTCTGTAGCATTCGGGTTCCCCGCCTCCGTAGGAGGCAAATGTCTGTAGGCCGAAAAGCCGTCTGTTGACACGATGGGATAAAATGGCTGTTGGAATAGCGCACCTCTCACACCCACAATGCGCTTCCAAGGAGACCTCACAAAATGCCAAACACTTACTCTCAGATCTATGTCCACATCGTATTCGCAGAAAAAGGACGAAAAAGCCTGATTGACAGAAGTTGGAGAGAAGAACTTCACAAACACATCACCGGTACGATCCAAAACAAGCAAAACAAGCTGATCGCGATCGGCGGTATCGAAGACCACATCCACATTCTCATCGGTTTGAATCCGTCTCAGGTGATTTCTGACCTGGTGAGGGACATCAAAGTAAGTTCAACTTTCTTTATCAACAAGAGACGCTTTGTCAGAGGCCACTTTAACTGGCAAGAAGGATTTGGAGCCTTCACCATTTCGAAGTCCGAAATCCCGCGCGTTGCAAGATACATCGAGAATCAGGAACGCCATCACAGAAGACAGTCATTCGAGTCGGAATACAAGCAGATCTTGATCAAGAACGCGGTCGAATACGAAGAAGAATACCTGTTTGAGTGGATTCGTTAGAACCTTCGGGAACATTCGCCTCCTACGGAGACGGTCCGCATTTAACGTCTGGATTCTACAGACATTGGGCTCCTACGGAGCCGTCGGCTCGTTTCGCGCACGGCGGTGCTACAGACATTGGGCCCCTAACGGGGCCCGGGATTTTGTATTGAATTCGGATTCTACAGACATTGGGCTCCTACGGAGCCAAGAACATTGAGCTAGATCCCTGATACCTGATCCTTGATCGCTGACAACTGATCCGTGATCCATGAAACCCGCCTCAGTCCGCGACGCCCCGGTATTTGAATGAACCGAATTTCGGGCCTTCTGAATATCCGGTCTCTATCTCTCTGATATTGAATCCTCCTTGAGTGATACACTCCGGAATGTTCCGGTTCAGATTGCAGCCGCCGGAAACCTTCTTCCAGACCGGGTTGAGCCTTTCCTGCCACCTTCGAACATTTTCATCCGGCGCTTCGCCGTGTTCAC
>JAHEEZ010000183.1 GCA_024640445.1 Acidobacteriota bacterium
AGTTCCGCCCGGTCCCCGGTCTCCGATTCAAAGGCCCAGTCCCGAACCTCAGCGAAATTGTCCATCTCATCAAGACCTGAAAGGATCGGCTGATCGTCCGCCTTCTTTATCCGATATAGGCAGGCGTAGTTCGAGCGGCCTTTCATGTACGCAGCCGTGAACTTCGTGGGGAGAACCTTCTGGAGAAAAGGTATGTCCTTTTCCATCAGCTGTTCCTGGAGGTTCTTCGTCCCGGTGGAAATGATAACCCTGCGTTTCTGACCTATTGCCGCCGCGATCGCGGGTACAAGATAAGCGAGCGTCTTTCCGGTACCTGTTCCTGCCTCGACGACAAGGTGACGCTTCGCTTCGAACGCATTCAGCACCGCCTCAGCCATTTTGAGTTGGCCGGGCCGGTCCTCATATTCTTCGTGGTGAGCGGCAAGTAGGCCGTTTTCTCCAAAAATCTCTTTCATTGATTTGTGAAACAGTTTCGATCTCGCACAACAATGCGCCCAATGTGAGGTCTGTTTCCGGACGGATCGCCAGAGGAAAAGATCTGCAGATTGCCCGGATCAAGTATTCCCCGCTATCTAGTTTCCGGCAATTATCTATTGACGATGCAGTACTTTTCTGCTAAAACCAAGTTATCTTTTCCGGCAATTATCCTACCGATTTTGAGCAGCTGTTTGGCAGCATAGCATAACGTCGATGATAACAGATTTGGCGGTTATGACGAGCCGGTCCCGTGTTCCGGAACCGGTCAGCGAAAGTTCCTGACCTGAAGGCTAGGAGCTTTCTGAGAACTTATTTGAGGGTTTTCGCGATTAAAGGCACAACAGGTTACCGCTCCAACCCTTTTTCGATATCAGGACAACCTGAGACAAGATCTGTCCGGGCGTTAAAAGGACAGCAAAGCCGCCTGCAAACGACAGGCGATCAGCTGTGGTTCGCCCAGTATCAACAATCCCAGGAATCAGTCCAGAACAAAGGTCCAAATCTTCTTCCGGGACCACTAAAGTCTGGGCCGGTTTCACACTTTTCTTTATCCTGCAGGAGGGCAATCTCAAATGAACCGATTTAAGGCAGTTTCTGCCCGAGGCCGGCTGGTGATCTCACTGGCGGCGATGGCACTACTCGCTGTTTTCTTTTTCTATCCATTCGGATATCGCACTGAAGCGGTTAGCCGAACGCCCAGGAGTGGGCTGATCCAGAGAACAGAGAGTCTTGAGGCCGGGATCCCGAAGATGTATGACATCCGGGAAGACAAAGCGGCCGGCGAGCAGCTTGCGACTTTTCGCCAGCAAATGGGGACTGACGCCGCCATCGTGGCGGACATCCGGGACGAATTTGTTCAGGGCCAGAAGGACCTTGAAGAGAGGATCCCGTTCGTCAAGGTTGAGTACAACCACGACATCGGTATTCCAGAAGTCATCACGCCAGACGTCTGGAGGGACGACATGGAGTTCCTTACCGGCCCTTCCGATGCTAAGCGTTCGGAGATCCTCAGGGGTTTCATTAAGCAGAACAGTCAGTTGATCGGTATTGACGACAGTCAGGCTGACCAGTTGAAAGTTGCCGCGGACTACACCAACCCTGACGGCAGAATTTCCTATGCTCACCTCTCGCAGTCGATCAACGGCGTTCCCGTATTTCGCGGAGAAGTGAAGGCCGGATTCACGAAAGACGGCAGGATGATCAGGGTCATTAACAACCTCGCGCCCGGTCTGGATTATGGGCGCGTTTCTGAGGACTTCGGAGATCCTCTTGATGCGGTGAAAGCTGCTGCAGCACGCATCCGTTATGACCTGACCAAACCGGATGTGACCCGGAACGAAGGCGCGTCTGACGATCTGAAGACCGTGTTTGGCGCCGGCGACTGGGCGACCACCGCTGAAAAGATGTATTTCCCGACGGAACCAGGTGTCGCAAGACCCGCATGGCGTGTCCTGATCTGGAAACCCGTCAATGCCTACTATGTGATCGTAGACGCGGAATCCGGTGTGACATTGTGGCACAAGAACATCGCTGACGATCAAACAGAAAATGCCACATACCAGGTGTACACGAATCCGAACGGATTCATTAATTCTGCTGAAAGTCCGGCTCCTCTTACACCCGGACCGACAGATCCCACAGCCGGTACGCAGGGAATGCTGCTTACCAGAAACAATGTGATCAAGATCGGCAACGAAGCCCCGAATCCGGGAATGAACAATCTCGGCTGGATGACGGACGGCACGAATCTTACCGACGGCAACGCAGTTGAAGCCGGTATAGACCGGGACGGCACTAACGGCGTCGACGCCGCTCAACCCGGTGATGGAACTTGCCCCGGAGCGGGCTGCCGCGTGTTTACTTCGACGTGGAATCCGGGTCCCGGCAATCCAGCACCTGGCGACGACCCGCTGACACCTCAGGCACAGCGCGGCGCGGTCATCCAGATGTTCTACGTGATGAACCTCTATCACGACGCGCTTTACAGCGTCGGATTTACGGAAGAAGCTCTCAATTTTCAGACTGACAACTTTGGCCGTGGAGGAATCGGAGGTGACCGCATCTCTGCCGAGGGTCAGGATTCATCTGGCACGAACAACGCCAATTTCGCGACGCCCGCCGACGGCGGCAGGGGCCGGATGCAGATGTTTGTCTGGACCGGACCTACCCCCGACTATGATGGTACGACCGACGCCGACATTATCATTCACGAAGCCACACACGGCACTTCGAACCGTTTGCACGGAAACGGAAGCGGACTCGGAGGCCAGGGCGGGATGATGGGTGAAGGCTGGTCCGACTGGTATGCGCACACATTGCTTGCCGAGCCGAGCGACCCGATCAACGGCATCTACACTACCGGCGGATACGCCACTTACCTGTTAAGCGGATTCACCGCAAACTACTTTTACGGCATTCGCCGCTTCCCGAAAGCGGTGATAGCTTTTACCGGCGGACCAAATCGCGCAGCTTGCGGCGACGGACCCTGCCCTTTCAATCCGCTGACATTCGGTCACATTAACTCGAATTGCGACACCACTCTTGGAACTCCGGCTACGGCTGTGTCGAGTGCATTCCCGCGAAGTCCGGTTATCGGAACCTCGGGAAGTTGTTCGCAGGTACACAACGCCGGTGAGATTTGGAGCTCGGCATTGTGGGAAGTGCGCGCGCTTATGCTCACCAGGCTCGGTTTCAATGTCGGAACTAAGCGGGTGCTTCAGGTAGTCACTGACGGAATGAAGCTGGCTCCGCTAAACCCGACATTCCTGCAGGAACGCGACGCGATCATCGCCGCGGCCGCGGCTTTGCCGGTTGCTCCGGAAGCCTCGGCTGATGTCCAGGATGTTCGCGAAGGCTTCCGCCGCAGAGGAATGGGATTCTCCGCCAGCGTTCAATCGAACTCGGCTGTCACGGAGGCGTTTGACTACCCGAACGTTACTATGACAAATCCGTTCTCGGTCAGCGATTCCCCGGGCAACAACAACGGCGTCCCGGAACCCGGCGAAAATGTTTTGCTAAGCGTTGCAATCACAAACACTACGGGCACCGCCGTGAACAGCGTGGTTGCCAATGTCAACGGTGGACCGAATGTGAGTTACGGTACGATCAATGACGGTCAAACGGTAACAAAGCAGATTCCATTCGCGATTCCTGGTGCAGCCCCGTGCGGTAGCACGCAGTCTGTGACCATCAACTTCAGCAGCGCCATCGGACCTCAAACTCCTCAGATGAGGAGTTTCACACTCGGCTCGCCAGTCGGCTTGGTAGAGAATTTCGACGGCGTTACCGCTCCGGCGCTTCCTGCCGGATGGACGACCACCCAGGATGTCGGCACGCTGATCGCGTGGGCTACGACGGCCACCGGTCCGGATTCAGCGCCTAACTCTGCGTTTGCGAATGATCCGAACACAGTCAATATGTCATCGCTCGTAAGCCCGAGCGTCGCGATCTCGTCAACGGGCGCTCAGGTCAAATTCAGGAACAAATACGTAACTGAATCAACATTTGACGGGATGGTCCTTGAGATCAGCGTCGGCGGCGGAGCATTTCAGGACATCATCACTGCGGGCGGCTCGTTTGTAACCGGCGGCTATAACGCTACGATCTCGAGCAACTTCAGCAGCCCGATTGCGGGAAGAATGGCATGGTCGGGAACTTCTGCTGGAGGATACATCACTACGGTCGCGAACCTTCCGGCCTCCGCCAACGGACAAAACGTGCAGCTCAGGTGGCGGATGGCGACGGATTCATCGGTTTCTTCGACAGGTGTAAACGTCGACGGCGTTCAGATCGTCAGCAGCTACAATTGCGCTCCCATCAACCCTGGCGGAAATGCCCCGATGGACTTCGATGGGGACGGAAAGACGGATGTCTCGATCTTCCGGGCAAATCCGACCACGATCCTCGACAACGCTGCGCCTGAAGGCAGTACGTCGCAGTGGTGGCTCCTGAGGAGCTCGAACCTGAGTACTCTTGGTGTCGCGTTCGGGTTGCCGTCCGACATCCTGACCCCGGGAGATTTCACGGGCGACGGTAAAGCGGACATCGCGTTCTTCAGGCCTTCCAGCAACAGTTGGTATGTCCTTAGGAGCGAAGACATGACCTTCTTCGCGTTCCCGTTCGGAGCCGCAGGCGATATTCCCGCGCCGGGCAACTTCGACGGCGACAACAAGACAGATCCCGCGGTCTTCAGACCTTCGATCGGAACATGGTTCATCCTCCGGTCTTCGGATTCGATGGTCCAGGCGGTGCCCTTCGGTACTGCCGGAGACAAACCGACTGTTGCCGATTATGACGGTGACGGGAAGGATGATGTTGCGGTTTACAGGCCGACCGGCAACCAGTGGTGGCAGTACAGGTCCACTGCCGGCATTATCGGTTATGCCTTCGGAGCACCCGGAGACCAGACCGTGGTCGGTGATTACACCGGTGACGGAAAGGCCGACGTGGCATTCTTCAGGCCTTCTACAGCCAGTTGGTACGTGATCCGCAGCGAGGATGCCTCGTTCTTTGCATTCCCCTGGGGCGCAGGGACCGACATTCCGGCTCCTGGCGATTACGACGGCGATGGCAAATCGGATGCGGCAGTGTTCAGGCCGTCGAACGGTACGTGGTTCATATTCGGCTCAACGGCCGGATCCATCGCGGTTCCGTTCGGATCGAACGGCGACACTCCGGTTCCGCATGCTTACGTACAAAACTAAATGCATCTGCTCCGGATAAGCCGGAGCTGGTGGATCCTGGAGGCGCACCTCGGTGCGCCTCTTTTTTTGCGCTCTAAGATTCTTTCTGTCCTTGAAACAAGGCCATCTTCCTGTTCAGACGACCTGGATCGAATAACTCTGAGTATTGACCTTGGACCCACTTCTCTGATAAAACCTTTCAAACAACAGGGACCGGCAGTACACTACATAACCAAAATTCCCATTAATACTTACAGTCGCCGACTTCTCCCGTGATTTTAGTTAGGGCGTCACAGGTTTTGCCCGACAAATGTTAGCTGTCAGATTTCTTACGATATACATACCGCAATAACTATTTTCAGTTGCCAGTATTCGTGATGCCGCCGGCCGTACAGGCCGTATTGCATCTTGTTCATTTGCACTCAACAGGAGGGATCATCTCAATGCAGAGAAGGGACTCGAAAGGATCCAGGGCGGGTCTATACGTATCGTTGGCCGTGCTTGGATTCGTAATAGCGTTGGTGCTGCTGCCATACCAATTCAGGTCTGAAGCAGTGGTTTCAAAAAAGGTCAATAATGGTGTTCTTGCAAGGACCGAAAGCCACCAGCCGGGCCTCGAGAATTACGACATCAGGACGGTGAAGAGTGAAGAGGTGTCTGAGGCACTCTTCGGTTTTCGCTCAAGCACAGGAACGTCGGCTTTCGCGATCGCGGATGCCCGCGACGGGTTTGTCCGGGGTGAGGAGGCTCTTCGCACCCAGGTTAGCACCTTAAAGGTCGAGTACAACTCAGATCTGCTGATCCCGGAAGTGATAACGCCGGACGTATGGAACGCCCGGAATGAGACGCTGACCGGACCTTCCGAATTGAATCGTGCCGAAATTCTCCGGAATTTCGTCAAGCAGAACAGCGATCTTGTGGGTATCGATAATGGACAGGCGGATTCGCTGAAGGTTTTAGCTGACTACATGAACCCTTTGGGAAATATGGGCTTTGCCCATCTCGAGCAGAGGATCGACGGTATTCCCGTTTTCCGAGGAGAGATCAAAGCCGGCTTCCGACAGGATGGAAGCATCATCCGCGTGATCAATAATCTGGCTCCGGGACTCGACAACAACAGCCTTTCGACAGACTTCGGCGATCCCATGGATGCGGTCAGGACGGCGGCGGGTCACATCAATTACCGGCTTCAGAAGCCGGACATGACCGTCAACGAGTCCGCGTCTGATAGCCTGAAGACGGTTTTTGGTGAGGGAGACTGGGCCACGACCGCTGAGAAGATGTATTTCCCGACCGAGATCGGAGTCGCGCGTCCGTCGTGGCGTGTGCTGATCTGGCAGCCGGTAAATGCGTATTACGTGATCGTCGATGCTGAAACCGGCACGATGCTCTGGCGGAAGAACATCACCGAAGACCAGACAACGACTGCCACCTATGATGTCTACCGGAATTCTAACGCGTACATTGACGTTGCAGAATCCCCGGCTCCTTTGACGCCCGGTCCTATCGACCCAGGTCTTGGAACCCAGGGCGTGATCATTCCGCGTGCAAACGTGTCCCTGATCGGGAACGAAGGTCCGCTGAGCTTCAATAGCCTCGGATGGATCACGGATGGAACCAACGTGACTGACGGTAATGCCGTTGAGGCCGGTATCGACCGCGACGGATCAAATGGGGTGGATGCCCCACAGACCGCAGATCCTGTCGCCGGCGGCCCCCTCATTACATTCTCCTCGACCTGGAACCCGGCTCCCGGCAATCCGGCCCCGGGCGACGAACCTTTGACGCCCCAGGCCCAGCGGGGTGCGGTGATCCAGATGTTCTACGTGATGAACCGCTATCACGACGAACTGTACAAACTCGGTTTTACCGAGCAGTCTTTTAACTTCCAGAACGACAACTTTGGAAGGGGCGGCGCCGGCGGTGACCGCGTTTCTGCAGAGGGACAGGATTCGTCAGGTACGAACAACGCTAACTTCTCGACGCCGGCGGACGGTGGACGCGGACGAATGCAGATGTTCCTGTTTACAGGCCCGACACCTGACTATGACGGCACGGCCGACGCTGATGTGATCATTCACGAAGCGACCCACGGAACATCGAATCGCCTGCATGGAAACACTGCGGGTCTCGGAAGCAATATGTCCCGCGGAATGGGAGAGGGTTGGGGCGACTGGTACGCGCACACGATGCTCGCCGAACCTTCAGACCCGATCAACGGCGTTTACACGACGGGAGGATGGGTTACTTACCTGCTCACGTCCGGAACTGACACCAGCAACTACTATTATGGTATCCGCCGTTTCCCGAAAGCGGTCATCGCTTTCACTGGCG
>JAHEEZ010000184.1 GCA_024640445.1 Acidobacteriota bacterium
TCTTCTGCCGAGAAAATCCTGAACGGCGATCTGAAGGCTCGCAGAGCCGGTAATGCCCAGATATGAATCCTGATATGCGAGTATCTTCTCGTGATTGACCACGTAATCCGCCGATTCCTTGGTGTTTCCGCAGGTTGTGAGTGTGTCGGCGGCGATCACCGCCACGCCGCCTTTCCTTACCACTACTATTGTTGACATTTGGATCCGTTCCCAGGCCTCAGCCGGTTTCTAGCGGCAAGGAAAAGATCCTGAGTAGATCCGTTCGCTACCGCCATCGTGTTCAATGTCGAGCTGCATCGTGCTGATCGCGGGGGCGCTGTAAGTTGATACGTACAGGTTTCCGATCCCTTTCGACCCTTTCAGCAGGAGCCTGAAGTAGGCGTTGGATGTTCCGCCTCCGCTCTCGTAACTTGAGATCCACGCGAAATTACCGGGTTCGATATTCCCGCCCAGCGCTTCAATGACCCGCGGATTCTTCCTTGCCTGCTCCACGGCGCAATCATACTCCCGCGACCCGACCATCGAGAATGCAAAAATATACCCGAAAACGACCCAGAAAAACAGTACGAACAACGCCGGCCCCAATACAAATTTCGAAAGAGTTGGTATTAGGCCTGGAACGCTTTCCTGCCCCCTCCTTATCAGCATTTCCGTCTTGCCCTGTCTCGCAGCGGCGATCTTGGGAAGCCGCTTGAACACGATCAGGAGGGGGATGCCCAACAGCACCACGGTCAGGAACACAAGCAGCCAGATCATGAAATTGAACGTCGTTATTTCGTATATGATCTCGGACAGGATATCCATCGTTCCCCCAGGTCGGATCATGATGCCGCAAATTGTGCGCGGATACCGGAAAGTCTATAGGTTTTGCGGGAGGCTGGCAAAAGACTGTGCTTTCTTCTGCTAGAATCGCGTTTATGAAAACAAGGGTGCTTCTGGTCGAAAATCAGGAACTTGTGCGGCTCGGGATACGGGCCGCGTTGGCGGGCGAGCCGGACATCGAGATCGCCGCCGAGGCTTCTGAAGGGGCCGAAGGGCTGAAGCTCTTTGGTGAGGTATCTCCGGATGTTGTCATCCTCAGCCTGCGCCTTCCGAATTCATGTGCAGTCGATGACATAGGAAAGTATCTGTCGGCGGAAAGGGCAGCGAAGATGATCGTGCTCGCCGATCACGCGGGCGATGCGGAGATAAGAAGATCGATAGAAGAAGGAGCGCTCGGCTACATTACAAAGGACATTTCGCCCGGCGAGCTCGTCCGGGCTATAAGGGTCGTTGCCGCCGGTCGAAAATACATACCCGAGCACATCGCGGCGATAGTTTCGGAGCAGTTGGGCAGCGAGGAACTGACAAGAGCGGAACAGCGGATCCTCGAAATGCTGGTGGGAGGGATGTCCAACAAGGAAATTGCTTTCGCGCTCGACGTTTCCGAGAACACGGTCAAGACGCACGTAAAGAACGTGTTTGGAAAACTCGGGGTTTCCGACAGGACATCTGCGACCACAACCGCCATAAAGAGGGGACTTGTGAGGATCGATGTCTGATCCATCTCACCCAAAAAGGTGACGCAGAACTAGCCGGAATTGGTGATTACAAGTAACTTCTGCCGGGATAATATGGTGGTGATCAGGCGAGACCGATCGCCGTTCAAGGAGGGAAGCAATGATAACAGTAAGAAAGGCGGACGAAAGGGGCCACGCGAACTACGGCTGGCTGGATACGAACCATACGTTTTCATTCAATACATACTATGACCCGTCACAGATGGGATTCAGAACGCTGAGGGTGATCAACGAGGACCGGGTTGAGCCCGGACAAGGATTCGGAACGCATGGCCATCGCGATATGGAGATCATCTCTTATGTAGTCGAAGGCGCGCTGGCGCACAAGGACAGCAGCGGCGGTTCCGAAGTGCTTCGGCCGCACGAAGTTCAGAGGATGACCGCCGGAACCGGAATTCGCCACAGCGAGTTCAATCCTTCGGAAGAAGAGAAAGTGCATTTCCTGCAGATATGGATCCTCCCGGAGAAGGAGGCGCTTGAACCCGGTTACGAACAGACGTTTTTCGCTCCTGAAGAGAAAAAAGGAAGACTTCGGCTCGTGGCTTCAAGAGCGGGCGATGACGGTTCGGTGAAGATCAATCAGGACGTGCGTCTCTACGCGTCGATTCTGGACGAAGGCGAAAATGTCATTCACGGAATCGATAAAGGAAGGCACGCCTGGATCCAGGTAGTAAAAGGAAACGTGACCGTGAACGGGACCGGACTCGGAACCAGCGACGGCGCGGCGATCAGCGAAGAGGAGCGCCTGGAGATCGTCAGCGGAGCGGACGGTTCGGAGATCCTTCTATTCGATCTGAACTGACGGGCAGAAAATTCGTCGATCGGAGCGCGGAACACGTTTAACGGGCATTGAGGGAAACTAATTACTCTTGTTCCTTACCGTGTTCCGTTTGTTAGTGCTGCAGCCTGTCTTCTTCCGGACGCGCTTTCCCATTCGGTGCCATAGAGCCTCGCGGGCGAATGAGTTAGTTCGGGATATTCATCGACGATCCGGTTCGTATCGGAAAACGCCCATGCCGGTTTTCGAGTATCTTCCATTCGCCATCAGATGCGGTGCTCCGGCCATTCCGGTTACCTGGTCGGGGAGTTTTCCGCTTTCGGCCTGACGTGTTAAATTCTCAACACCTCAAGAAAAAGGAAGAAGCCGATAATGGAAATCTCAGAAGCCTACGACCGCTTGCCATATCCGAGCAAGTTCTTTAATCTCACCAACCCCGATCACCTTGCCGCGGTTGCGATGCTTCTGGGCCTTGAGCCGGCACCGCCTGAGAAATGCACCGTCCTGGAACTCGGCTGCGGGAACGGGAGCAATCTGATAGCCCATGCTTACAACCTGAAAGAATCGCAGTTTGTCGGGGTCGACATTTCCGGCGGGCATATTGAAGCTGCAGAACGATCGGCGGAGGAACTTGGCATAAAGAACACGAAATTTCGGCAGATGGACGTTAAAGATCTGTCCGAAAAAGACTTTGGAAGGTTCGATTACATCATCGCTCACGGTCTCATCTCGTGGATACCTCTCGAGGTCCGAGACCGGATCTTCGAAGTATATGGTGAATTGCTCAACGAGAACGGGATCGGCTATATCAGCTACAACGCATATCCCGGCGCGCGCCAGAGGGAGATGATCCGCGACGTCTTTCGTTATCACACCGAAGGCGGCGAAGAACCTGAGGAAAGAGTACGCGGCTCGCTGGAGATACTGGAAATGCTCGCAGGGCATTCAGTTGACTCAAAGATCCACAGGCCGATCTTCACGCATGAGTTTGAGCGACATTCCAGGCACAGCGTGTCAGACATATTTCACGATGAGCTGGCGGACCATTACCATCCGCTGCATTTCTACGAGTTCAACGAACTCCTTGAACGAAACGGCCTCAAGTTCCTTTCCGAAGCTGAATATCACGCGATGTCGATGGGCCAGTTCTCCGAGGAAGTGCGAGAGTTCGCTGACGGGATTGATGATCTCGTTAGACGCGAACAGTACCTGGATTACTTCCGTGGAAGGGCGTTCAGGCAGACGCTTTTCTGCAGAAACGGCCTGGAGATCGAACGTGCGCCGGACCCTTCGCTCATCGAGCGATTTTATGCTGCGTCGTCAATGAAACCGGATTCACCTGAACCGGACCTTAGCCCCGGTAAGGTCATTCATTTCACGGGAAACAGAGGACAGGGAATACAGATAGATCATCCGCTTACGAAGGCAGCCCTTTGCATTCTGGGACAGGAGTGGGGGAGACCGGTGCATGTACCCATACTCTTACAAAGCGCAAGACAGCTTTTGGAACATGCGGGCATAATGATAGAAAACGACGACTCTCAGGAGTCGATCACCAGGACGATCCTGTTTCGGATATTCGAGGGTACGGACCTTCTGGAATTTCACACGGTTGGCCTTGAGGCTTCGCAGACCGTTTCAGACCGGCCGAAGCTCAATAGGCTTGCGCGTTGGCAATTGGAGTCTGCGAGGAACGTTACCTCACTTTTTGGCCTGAATGTCGGCGTACGGGACGAGGTGTCCGCGGAACTTCTGAGACTTGCCGACGGCACAAGGACCCACGCGGAACTGCTCGCCGGTGTCGAGGAATTTATCGATAGTGCCGACAAGGCGTTAGATCGCACAGAATTGCCTGACGATCTGGAGTCCTGGATGAACGAGAGTCTTTCCGAGCTCGCAAAGCTCGGAGTGTTCGAAGCTTGAGCCGCTTGGATCGACGTTGTTTTTGGAGATTCTGAGTAAATGGCAGAACCGAGAGACGCTGCGGCGGTAATACTCCTGAGTGACGACCAGAGAAAGGTCCTCTGGGCGCGCCGAAATCCCGCTCTCCGTTTCCTCGGAGGTTTTCACGGGTTCACCGGAGGAAAGGTCGATCCGCAGGATGACCGTTGCGAGGTTAGGAACGAGCCGGAATCCGAAATGCGGAGGCTTATAGCGTGCGCCGCGCGGGAAACTTTCGAAGAAGTTGGCGTCCTGTTGGTCCGGAATGGTGAGAAGCTGACGAGAGGCCAAAGGGCGTCTCTACACGACGATCTGATCTCCGGCAGGGAGCCGTTTGGCGCGATCCTGGATTATTGGGATCTGTGGCTCGACGCGGAAGATTTTCATTACACCGGCCAATGGACCACGCCGGATTTCTCTCCTATCCGATTCAAAACGCATTTCTTTATCTCGGTCTGTCCTTCGAGACAAGAGCCCTATCAGGCTATCGATGAACTGGGACACATCGAGTTTGTGAACCCGGCGCTCGCGTTGGAAAGATGGAGTTCGTCAGATGTTCTGATCGCGCCGCCGGTATTGTTTTCTGTCCGCGAACTGGCTTTGCAGGCAGATCCTTCGATGGACATTGTACGCGCGGCAAGAAATCTCCTGGCGTTTTCGGCGGAAACGGAGGGAATGGTCTTTCATATGGACCTCAACTCCCGCCTTGTCATGCTGCCAATGCGAACAAGGACGCTCCCTCCGGCTACCCACACAAACTGCTTCATCGTCGGTCAGCGGAGATTCGCGGTTATCGATGCCGCCTCCGGGGATCCTTCAGAGCTTGAAAAACTTTACCGGATAGTCGATCAGCTGGTGGAAGCAGGCGGGGAATGCGGCGCGATATTCGTTTCGCATCTGCACCCGGACCACCATGGGGGCGAGGCGGAACTGAAGAAGCATTTTCTTGAGAAGTATGGAATGGCGGTGCCGCTTGTCGGACACGAACTTACGGCGGAAGCGTTGGACGGCCTCGTATCTTTCGACGAAAGACTCCACGGCGACGATACTTACATCCTGAAAGACAATGAGGGTGCCGATTTCAGGCTTGATGTCTTGCATACTCCCGGACACGCCCGCGGCCACCTTTGTTTTTACGATCAACAGTTCGGATTCCTGCTTTCTATGGATAATGTGCTTGGAGCGGGAAGCGTACTGATCAACCCTCCGGAGGGTAACATGACGGTCTATCTTGAAACGCTTGGGCGAATGCGGGCCCTTCCGGGCCTTCGATCGCTGTGCGGATCGCACGGACAGGCGGTGCACGACGCCGTCGGGAAGATCAGCGAATACATAGACCACAGGCTTGAGCGGGAATCGATGGTAAAAGAGGCGATCGAAGGGGGCGCGCGAACAGCTGAGGAAGTAGCCGACATCGTTTACAAAGGCCTGGACGCCGCATTATGGCCGTTTGCCGTGAGATCTGCCGCCGCGCATTTGGAGAGGTTGGAGGAACTTGGCGGGTTGGAAGGCTCAGATGCCGCTTAGCACCAGCCTGAAAGGAAACGACCGCTTTACAGAAAAATCTGTAAGTCCCGCATCGGCGGCATATACGGCAAGCTCGTCGGAATGAAACGCCCGGAGGATCGAAAGAGACCCATCCTCTATCACTAGCGGGCTGATCCGAAATGCGGCGCAAAAGGCTTTGTATGAAAGATACGCCAACGGATGTCTGTGCAAATCGATAAGGTAAACGCCGCGCGACGCGACCCTTGACATTTCCATCAACGCGATCGTTATCTGACTATCTGTAAGATGGTGGGCGAATAATGAAGAGATCACGAAGTCGAATGAAGATCGTTTGAACGGAAGGCTTAGCGCGTTGCCCTGGACGGCGGTGATCTCGGGATAATCCGAAGACTCTTCCAGGATCGACGCCGCAGACCTGGAATTCAGTTCAAGACCTGTCAGGAACGCCCGTTTATCGCGTCTTCTTGCAAATCGCGCGACCGTCCTCAGGAGTTCGCCGGAACCGGCGCCCACATCCAACACGCTGAATTCCTCTCTTTCCTCAAGATCGATCCGTTTCAGTAGTGTCTTTCGAAGCGCGCGGTTGTCGCCCGTGTAACGATTAACCTTCCTTATATCAACGAGAAAACGGTCATATTCAGCAGGCGTGTAATCACCCGTGTCTATTCTTTCCAGTCTGTGGCTTCGTTTGCTGAACACTTCACTTAGCTTAACAAAAAGACAAAAATCTTGATAAAGCGGGATCGATGGACTATCATCTCGGCACCGTCGTAACTTCATTACCCCCTGCCCAAACGGTCGCCGCAAAGGCGAAGGAGACCGAAATGAAACTCGTAAAACACTTACTCGAAACGAAGGGCGATGAAATATGGTCGATCGAACCTGGAGCCTCGGTTCTGGACGCTATTACCCTGATGGCCGAAAAAGGGATCGGAGCTTTGCTCGTGATGCATGGAGACGAACTTTCCGGAATCGTGTCGGAACGCGACTATGCCAGGAAGGTGATCCTGCAGGGTCGATCTTCAAACCGCACGGAAGTGCGCGAGATAATGACTGACAAGGTGTTTTCGACCGAACCCGGAGATACGATTGATGATTGTATGTCGCTTATGACCGACAAGCGGATCCGCCATCTTCCGATAATGGACGAGGGAAAGGTCGTCGGTGTCCTGTCGATCGGCGATCTCGTAAAAGCGAAGATCGAGGAACAGCAGTTCCATATCGAGCAGCTCGAAAATTATATTAATGCTTAGGTAGTGAATAGTGAATAGTGAATGGTGAATAGTGAGTCGTGAGAACGGACCGCGGGCATCTCTGCCCGCTCCGCCGTATGGCCTTTGAGAGCACGCGCCCTGACGGTCGCGTTTCCGATTGTCCTTTATCTATGATCATCCGTGTTGATCTGTGTCCGTTCTGGTCTTCTTCGGAATCCACATCGCAGGCAATCAATGAAAACCGCCATTTTGCGCGCTCCGTCGCCCAGCCTTGCGCTCTGCGAACTTACCCACATCGACCGTGAACCTATCGATCCAGGTATAGCGGCCTCTCAGCACGCGGCATATCGTGAAATACTCGCAAAATGTAATTACATCGTTAATACGCTTCCGGCCGAGCCAACGCTTCCGGACAGCGTATTTGTTGAGGATACCGCGCTTGTTC
>JAHEEZ010000185.1 GCA_024640445.1 Acidobacteriota bacterium
TTCCCCAGCCCGCCACTCCAAGGTCACGGTGATGCAGTCCGGTCATCGCGTTGAAAAGATGGGTCAAATGTCTCGCGCCGGCGTCGAAAGCGGATTCAAGGATGCTCAAAGGCGCTTCCGTGTGCCCGATCAGCGCTTTCCATCCGCTTGCCTCAAGATCGCGGACCAATTCAACTCCCCGGTCCGACTCGGGGGCAAGTGTCATAAGTTTTGCACCAAACGCAGGCACGGGCAGATCGTCAAAGCCGACAGAAACATAGTCGCGAAAATACTCGGGCCTGAGCGCGCCGCATCGATGCCTGCTCGCGAACAGGCCTTCATAGTGAACGCCCAGAACATCCGCGCCGTTGTTCTCCATTCGAGCCAGTTCATCTATTGCGACGACGGCGGAAGTGTAGGCTTCGTTCGAGTCGGGCACGAGCGTGGGGACCCAGCCAGTAACACCGTGTTTCGCAAGAAACCCTGACGCCCGGGCAAGCGAAACGGCATCGGCGGAGTTCACGTCGGCTCCGGCTGCGCCATGGCAGTGTATGTCTATAAAGCCAGGGAAGAGAGTCGCCCCGCGCAGATCTATTTCCCGTTCGCACCGCGTCTCTTCGCCGCCTATCGCCGCGATGGATCCGCCAGAGGTTGCGACCGTCGAATCCACGGCTACCCCTTCTGAAAGGACCGCGTCGCAGTTTGTCAGTAAGAGTTCGTGCATTACTTCGGTAAAATCACTCGCCGGACCCGGCACGATGCCGGTTGGCGTGTCAATCGAGGCTCAGGTTTCGTGATCCCGGTAAGGGTGGACAAATAGAAACTGCGACAGCTATTTTCTTCCGCTCGCAAACTCCTTCTCCCTTTCGGCAAAGCTGTCCCTGCAAATGTTCGTGAATTCCTTCGCTATCGGTGAGAAATAGCCTCCCCGCAATCTGGCGAGGCCGAGGTTCCAGCGGATCTCGGCACCTTCTATCAGCCAGGAAACTATCTTCCCGTTCCGGACCTCTGAAAGGGCGCTCTTGGCACTTGCGATCCCTACCCCCATGTTGTTCTCGACCATCTTGTTGATGGCTTCCTGTCTCGAGAGCTCCATGACTATGTTGGGCTTGAGATTCGAGGCGCCAAAGAAATCATCGATCATGCGCCGCGTATTGCCGCCTTTTTCACCAAGGATAAGATTTTCAGAGGCTAGCGCCGCCGCACTGATGTACCGCTTGTCGGCCATCGGATGGCTCGGGTGAGCGATCGCCACGACCTCGTCTTCAAAAAGCAGTTCGGTCTGAACGGACTGGGCCTCGACCGGAAAGGAAACGAACGCGATGTCCATATCTCCGTGAAGGATCTTATCGACCAGCAACTTACTGGTCCCGGAGCTTACGCTGATCTCGGCGCTTGGGAACTTCTTCTTCAACTTTTCCAGGATCGTCGGAAGCTGGGATGTCGCGAACATCGCCGAAGCCGAGCCGATCCTCAACCGGCCGTGCTCCGCGCCCGCGATCTCGGCAAGCTCGGCCTTCACACTGTTGTGTTCGCGAAGTATTCGCCTCGCCCGCTCAAGCAACAGTTCGCCAGCCTCGGTCAGGATCACGCGTCTCGGCGTCCTCGTGAACAAAGGCAAACCAATTTCTTCCTCCAGCTGCCGGATCTGCATCGAAACCGCCGCCTGCGTGAGATTGACACGCCTTGCGCCGGCCGTGAAGGTCTTCTCTTCAGCGATGGCCACAAAGGCTTTGAGCTGCTTGATTTCCATAGATTGGGCGCGGCCGGCTCATCAAAAGCCCACTCCGGGGCCGCGGTAACGATTAGAAATTCTTATTGGTTGTATAGGGATCGGTTGGGGAGGATTATAAGGCAAGATTTCGAAAAATAGAAACGAATTGTTTCGTGCTAGAATCCGAACGCACCGATGCCAAGCAGTTATATACAAAAAGGCTCCATCTCCCGCGAGTTGTTCCTCGGCGTGGACGGCGGCGGAACAAAGACTCAGACGATCTTATGCGGGGCCGACGGACAGATTCTTTCAGACGACCGCGCAGGTCCTTCAAATCCTCTTCGGACAGGAGTAAGCCAGGCGGTCGCGAACGTGAGTGATTCGGTCGCTCGGGTTTGTGACCAGGTTGGGAGGACCCCGGACGACGTAGTCTCGGCTGTTGTCGGCCTTGCCGGCGCGCGAAGATCGGATCTGAAACGGCAAATGCGGACCGGCATCCGCAGATTGCTACGGCATGCGCGAATCGAGATCGTAACTGACGCGGAAATTGCGCTCTTCGCGACGACCGGAGGTGAACCTGGAGTCGTGGTGATCTCCGGAACCGGTTCGGTTTGCTTAGGAAGCAACGAAAAGGGCAAGACAGCGGTTGCCGGGGGCTGGGGGCCGATCGCAGGGGACGAGGGCGGAGGGGTCTCAATTGCCCGAGAAGCACTCAGGGCGGTCGCACAGGCTTCAGACGGACGCGGCGACACGACAGTTCTGAGCGGTCTTGCTGCTGAGTATTTTCGCGCGCATACGGCTGAGGATCTGATCGTCGCGATATATTCGCCTTCCACCGACTACAGAAAACTTGCCGGATTCGCGAGATACGTCATCGACGCCGCCCGGGCGAAAGACGTGGTGGCATTGGGGATTCTGAAAGAGGCCGGCGAAGACCTCGGAAAGACTGCTTGCGCTGTAATCAAAAGACTTAAGCTCCAAAAGAAAAAGGTCCCGGTTGGAATGGTCGGAGGGATCTTCGCGGCCGGGGACCTAATACGAAAGCCTCTTCTCGCGACCGTCAGGAAATGCGCACCGGAAGCATTTCTGTTAGAGCCTCAGATCTCCCCCGCGGCAGCCGCGGCCCGAATGGCGATCGCCGCGTATCACCAGTCCCCAAGCCGTTGAATCTCGTGCGCGGACCATCGAAGCTCCTCGCTTTGCTTCTTCCCCAGTTCGACCAGAAACGCAACAGCCGCTTCAGGGTTTGACTGCGCAAACTTGTGGAACTCACCCGAATGAAGTTCTTCCAGAATGCAATCCGTGACGGCGACCGCGTCCGCCGTCCGCTCGCCAGGATTCAAAAAGGCGACCTCACCAAACAGCGTACCGGGCGTATACTTCGCCAGCCTCTTGTAATGGTGTTTCGTCGTATCGAGCCGTATATCGACCTCGCCCTCGAGCAGCAGGAACAAGGCGGCCCCCCTGTCTCCTTTCTTGAAGATCACGTCACCGGCGTTGAAGTGTTCGGTTCTGGTCGCCGTGCGGATCAGGCGAACGAGATTTTCCGGCATTTGGGAAAATATGTCCATGTCCGCAAGCTTCATATGTTTGGGCTGATCGTCGGAAACAAGTCCTTCGGATTCGAGGATCTTCTCCTCGATATACTCAAGCGCCTCGTCCGTGTTTACAAAGGTCTCGATATCGATCTCCTTTGCATCCGGACTTAGCTTCCTCAGCGTTTTCTCAACGTCGTGGCCGATACCGATTCCCTTGTGGACCTCGCAAAACACCAAGTGGCCGCCGTTACGCACTATGTGCTCCGCTATCTGCTGAAGGATCTTCGCTCCCGTGATGTCAACTCTTCTCACACGCCGCAGGTTGAGTACGAGCCAAGCCGCCGTCTCGAGATCCGGAAGCAATTCCTCAAAGAGCCGGTCCGCGGTCGCAAAGAAAAGATCGCCCCTGAGCTCCACGATCTTGACCGTTTGAGCATGCTTCGCAAGGCATGCTCTCTGGGCCGCAGTCCTTTGGCAAACCGAATGGAAATCCTTTGCGGTGAAACTCCTGTGAATCACGGGCGCCTTGACCTGGGCCCTTAAATACATGATTACTGAAATCGCCACTCCGATCCCTACCGCCACGAGAAGGTCGTATCCGACAGTAACGCCGGCTACGAGGATCGCAACGACGGCGTCGGCCCTAGCGCGCTTGTTTCTGATCCACAACACGATGTCCGGATCGAACATCTGGATCGAAACCCGGATGATGATACCCGCGAGGACCGCAAGAGGAAGTATCGCGCCGATCCCGCCTCCAAAGACGACGATCAGAAGGATAGCGAGACCGGCGGCGACCCCGACCCATCTCCTTCCTCCGCCCGAGACGGCAACCAGCGTCGCTCCCGTCGTACCCGCGCCGGCCATACCACCGAGAAATCCGGAAGCGATATGTCCCACTCCCTGACCGATAAGTTCTTTTCTTGCCGTATGGCGCCTGCCCGTTTCAAGGTCCGCCAGGACAGAAGTCAACAACGTATCGAGCGAGGCAAGCACCGAAGCGGCCACCGCGCCAACAATGAGCGCGGGCCATGGGAGCGACGAAAGACCCGAAAATCCGATGGCCGACTCGAATGTGCCGATTCCCGGAAGGGACCCGATCGTCCACCCCTTGGGAAATCCCGCAGGTGCGATAAACGCCGTGATGTGGAAGAAGACGGTGCCGCCAACGAGCCCCGCGAGAGTAGGCGGAAACCACTTGAAGAATCTTTTCGCGAGCATCGCTATCGCGATCGTGACACCCGCGGTTACAGCCGGAACCCATATCCAGGATCTGAGCTCTGGCAAGAGCTCAATGTTTGCAAGGGGAGAGTATTGGGACTTCAGCATTAATATCGCCGAACCCGTAAGGAATCCGACGACCACGGAATGAGGAATGAACTTTATGAGCCGTCCGCCGCCCGTCGCGCCGATCACGATCTGGCCGACACCCGTTAGGATCACGAGCACTGCGACGATCAACAAGACATCCTGCGCCTGCGCGCCCGGCGCCGCGGCGATGCCCAATACGCCGCCTGCGAGGACAAGAGTTGGTCCCGTCGGAGAACTGACAAGGCCGATCGTCCCGCCTGAAAGTCCCGAAAAGACACACAATGCGGCGGCGCAGATCAGGCCAGCAAGCGCGGCGCGACCCGCCGGAACGCCGAACGGGGTCATCAGCGCGACGCCGAACGCCATCGATTGCGGAAGAAGCATCGCGGCGGACGCAAGACCTCCGAGACCGTCCCGCACGAGATCCTTGCCCGACCGCTTTCCTTTCTTGTTTGTCATTCCAAAAGTAAGCATATACATCTTTTCACCCTTCCAGTACAAGAGGCCTGTTGCTGTTCGGTTCGCCGTTGGTTCCGGGTGCTGATAGAATCGACGCGTCTGCAGTTCTTAGCCATCAAATGGAGCCCGCCATGAACAGACCGACAGAAGCTGAAGATCCGCTTACAAGCCGCATAGGCGAGATGGAAACAAAGGATGCATTAAGGCTGATGAACGCAGGCGATCTGTCCGCGGTAGAGGCCGTCGGGCGCGCAGTCACACCTATCGCTGCGCTCGTCGAGGAGATCGTCGCGAGATTCCTTAAAGGAGGAAGGCTGATCTATGTCGGAGCGGGAACCAGCGGGCGACTGGGTGTCCTGGACGCGTCCGAGATCCCCCCAACATTCGGACTTCAACCGGGCCGTGTTGTCGGCGTTATCGCCGGAGGACCGGAAGCGCTTGAAAAAGCGGTCGAAGGGCTTGAGGATGTCCGTGAGGCGGGAGCGGATGCTCTGACGGCGTTAGAATTGGGCTCGGACGATGTCGTGATCGGCCTTACCGCGTCAGGCAGCACACCGTTCACGATCGGAGCCGTCGCGGCGGCGAGAGAATCGGGAACCCTGACCGCCTGCGTGACCTGCGATCCGGAGAGCGAGATCGTCAAAGCGGTCGACAAACCGATAGTGGTCGAGGTCGGCCCGGAGTTCATCGCGGGATCGACCCGGCTCAAAGCAGGCACGGCTCAGAAGCTTGTTCTCAACATGATCAGCACGATGACCATGGTCCGGCTCGGATATACAAGCGGAAACCTTATGACGAACCTCTGGCCGGGGAACCAAAAGCTCCGCGAGAGGGCGGCGCGGATACTCGCCTCTGAAATCGAGGTCCCCGCAGAGGTCGCGGCCGGAATTCTAGACGAGTGCGGAGGTGACCTGCGGGTTGCGATCGTCGCTCGGCGAGCAGGAGTGTCCCCTGCTCAGGCTGCCGAGGCGCTCATAAGCACCGGCCAGGTGATCGAGGCCGCCGTTTCCCTTCTGACCACCGAAACGAACTGATCGGGATGCACGGACCGCGGGCATCCCTGCCCGCTTCTTCTTATTAACGGGACTGAATTGTCTTTTCAAAACCGCTGTGCTTTGATTGTCGAATGACCCGAGCCTGGGAAATAGAAGGATTTCTTGGATCATCCGACGGCCGTATGACTATGGACGGCGTGGATGTCTCCGCGCTTGCCGACGATTTCGGCACCCCACTATTCATATTCAGCGAGCGGAGGATAGCCTCGAACATTGAGCGGCTGCAAAACGCAGGCGAAAAGGCTGGCGTCCGCCTTAAGATCTGCTATGCGTCAAAGGCGAACTCGAACACCGGGATACTGAAGGCGGTTCGTGCAGCGGGTTCCGACATCGAGGTCAACTCGGGCGGAGAACTCTTCAAAGCCCTCAACGCAGGTTTCTCGCCTTCCCAGGTCATTTTCAACGGAACAAGCAAGACCGAACGGGAGATCTCGGAAGCAGTCACCGCGGGAATTTATGCGATCCAGGCGGATTCGATCTTCGAGCTTGAGAGGATCGAGAAGGTATCCCTTTCGCTTGGGATCAGAGCTAACGTTTCTTTGCGGTTGGTGCCGGAGATTAGAAGCGATACGCTTCACGGTCTGCAAACTGCACTTCTCACTTCGAAATTCGGGATGATGCCGGATGAGGCCGTCGAGGCATTCAGACGGTGGAGGGAGGACGATCCCGCGTTGTCGATTCGCGGCATTCATCTCCATATCGGTTCGCAGACGCCTGACGCGGAACCTTACCTGGAAGCGCTTCAAGTGCTTTACAAGGAGGTGGCCCGGATTCGGAAAGAAACCGGCCGGCGTGTGGCGCACGTAAATCTCGGAGGGGGTTTTCCGGTCAATTATCTCCGAGATCCGGGATTTGCGGGCAGAATGGCGGATTCGCAGAAGAAGCTCTTCGCCTCGGAACTGGACCTCGGAGAGGTGCTCTCGCGCGGATGGAAAGAAATTCTTGGAAGAGCGGAGTATGACGGGATCGGCGGCATCTTCCAAGATTTAGAACTATTGATCGAGCCAGGAAGAAACGTGATCGCTGATGCCGGTATTTGCGTTACAACGGTGGAGAACAGAAAGACGAGACCGCTCGGAGCGGGTCAGGGGGCGGACACCTGGCTTTTCACCGATGCGGGCTTCAACATCCTGCTTTCGATGGAAACGTATAAGTGGTATTACCAGATCGTGGCGGCGGAGCGCGTGAACGAGCCGCACGCGACGCCGTACAGGCTGGCAGGTCCTCTTTGTGATGGAGGAGACGTGTACTTCGATATCGAGGGGAAAAGACGGCTTCCGGACCACAGGCTGCTCCCTCAGGGCATAGTGCCGGGAGACGTACTGGCGCTGCTGAATTGCGGCGCTTACTCGATCGCCCAGATGTTCC
>JAHEEZ010000186.1 GCA_024640445.1 Acidobacteriota bacterium
ACCCTGAAGGTAACCGCACGGGGTGATTTTTTGCCCAATTTATCAGGGTGGCCATGGTCCGCTGACGATCGTGGTCCTGGAAAAGGTCGCATGGATAAAGCCGCACAGGAAAGGGTTCTCCGTGCTTACGAACGCGCCCTCAATCTTCCTGATGAACATAGAGAGGAATTCCTGGACGGCGAGTTCGACGGCGACGAAGAATTGCGCGAAATCGTTGAAACGCTTGTCAGGTCGAAGCTTGGCAGCAAGTGGAAACTTAAGGAAAAAACGGTGTCGGCAGGTCGGGAACCCTCTTCTCAGGAAGCGGCCGACCAAAACACGGTCTCATTTTCGGAACTCTATGGAAAGAGCCTCCCGGAACATTACCGGTTCATTCAGAGGCTGGGAAAAGGCGGCATGGGCGAGGTGGTTCTCGCGGAAGATGTGCGCCTGAACCGAAAGGTCGCCATCAAGTTCCTTTCCAAAGAAGTGACGGCTGATCCCGAACGGTTGAAGCGGTTCCATTACGAAGCCCAGGCGGCCTCGGCCCTGAATCATCCCAATATTGTAACTGTCCACGACATCGGAGAAGGCAACGGCTTCAATTATATTGTCTGCGAGTATGTAGCTGGGGAGACTCTCGCGCGGCGGATCGAGCGCGGCAAGCTTTCGGTGCGGGACGCAGTCGAAATTGCCCTTGAGATCTGCTCGGCGCTCGCCGCCGCCCACAGGTCGGGCATCATCCACAGGGACATAAAGCCTGACAACATAATTCTCCGGCCGGACGGCGTGGTGAAGGTTCTTGACTTCGGGCTCGCGAAATCGGTTTCGGGACCGCAGGAAGTAAGGATCGACGAAGAGGCGAACACCTACGAAAAGGTCTTGACCATCCCGGGAATGGTGATGGGAACCCCTCAGTACATGTCACCCGAGCAGGCCCGGGGAAGAGATGTAGACGAACGTTCCGATCTCTTCAGCCTGGGCGTAGTCCTTTACGAAATGATCGCGGGCAAGCCTCCATTCAGAGGCAAGTCGACGGTCGACATGATCCTCGCAATAACCAGTGAAGAACCCCGGGCGCTTGTGCAGGAGTCCCTTAACCCGCCGGAAGGCCTCGTCCGCGTGATCAGTCACGCGCTGCAAAAGAAAAGAAGGGACCGATACGAAAGCGCCGAAGCGATGCTCGCCGACCTGAGGAACCTCAGAAGGGAACTCGATACACCGGCGGACGGGATGGCGCCTACCGGGATCATGGCCCCGAAGACGACCGCGCAAAATACCGTCGGTTCGCTCTTCGGGAGGCGCCTTGTCTGGGAAATTCCGCTTTTCGCTGTGCTCGCGGCGCTGGTCGCCGTTGCGGTCTATTATTTTGCCACCGGAACGGGTTCCGGCGATTCCGGGGCGATGGACTTCAAGGCGGTGTTCATAACTAAGTGGAATGCGGGGCCGGGTGAATTGATAAACGCCGCTTCGTTCTCACCTGACGGCACTCGCATTGCTTTCGGCTCCGTCGTGGATTCGAAATCCAACCGGATCTGGTGGCAGCCCACGGCAGGCGGAGAACGTGTCGAGGTGACAAAGGAGGATTTCTACAGCCAGTATCCGGTCTGGTCGCCCAAAGGCGAAGAGATCGCATTCTTCTCGAACCGCACCGGGGAGCCCGGAATCTGGAAGGTACCTTATACAGGCGGCAAGCCCGAGAAACTGGTTGGCGGGGTCGATCCGGCCGCGGCGTTGAAGTACTGGGCGCCGAGCGGCAAGATCTATTTTCGGACGGCTTCGGATTTATATTCTGTGTCTGTGTGGGGCGGCAAAGCGGTTGCCGTAACATCCTTCGGTACGGAAGGTTTGAAGCCGGAAGTGCTTGAGATCTCGAGGGATGAGTCTAAGATAGCGTTCTCGGTATTTGAAGGCGGTGTTTGGAAGCTCAAGGTCAGGCCGGCGGCGGGAGGTGCAGCGGCCGTGATCGCCTCATCTCCCGATGAGATCGTTCAGGCGGCGTGGGGGCCGGACGGCAATGTCGTCTACTTCAGCGGCATGGTTGACGGTATAGTCCAGATTTTTCGCGCCCCGGTTGGCGGTGGAGAACCGGCTCAGATCTCTAACGGCCTTCAGAACTCGCTTGTGGAGGACGTATCGCTTGACGGCAAGAGAGTTCTCTACAGTTACACCGAAGAGTCTTCCGATCTTTGGTCTGTCGACACATCGACCGGAGAGGAAGAGCTTGTCGCTGACGAGGTGGGCTCCAAGTACTGGGCAAATTTCTCGGCGGATGGAAAGAACCTGGTTTACCAGTCGGTCGAAATAGCGGAAAGGGTATATGACGGCACGATCGAGAACCGCACGATTGAAAGCTCCGAAGTTGCGCAGACGCTGGCCGAGAGAGGGTTCGCGCCTGTCTTTTCACACGACGGCGGCTCCGTCGCTTACTTTTTCAGCAAGAACGGCAAGAAAGAGATACGGAAAGTCAGCATCAAGGGCGGCGATGCGGTCAAGCTTGTCGACGGAGAGATCAATACACCTGCCTTCATGATGAACCCCTACCTTAAAGTGGGCACGAACCACCTCAGCTGGTCGCCTTCGGACGAAATGATCGCTTTTTCAAAGAGAGAGAACGGGGTCCTGGACATCTGGGAGGTTCCGGCCGGAGGAGGCGCCCCCCGAAAGATCACGGAAAACGACAACGGCAGTGACATATATTGCTGTCCGGAATGGTCGCGGTCCGGAGACACGATAGTGTTTGTTTCGAAGGCCCGACCCGGGAGCTTTCCTTCGAGGGGGGCAAACGCGATATGGACTGTGAAAGATGGCACCGGAAGCCAAAAGATCTTATTTCACACTAACGAGAAGCTGTTGCTTCTCGGACCGGACGCCTCGGGCAAGGCGGCGGTTTTTGCGACCGCGCCTTCGGACACCGGCCTTCCGGCGGTGCCCGTCAAGACCAGGCTGGGCGCCGTGGACCTGGAGACAGGCAAGGTGTCCGAACTGGGAACATTGGAAAACGGTTATTTCTACAACATTCATATTTCCCCGGATGGAAGATCGCTGGCCTACGTGGTACGGGACGGCGACACTTCCGTTGTTAAGCTCAGAACTCTGGAGAGCGGGGTCGAAAAGATCCTTCTGACGGAAAAGGACCGTAAGGTGCTGATATCGAGCCTCGAATGGTCGCCGGACGGAAAGCAGATCGTCTTTGGCAGGCAGTCCCGCTCAAATCTACTTTCGATGTTTGTTGAATGACAGATAGGAGAAAACTATGAGGAATCGTATCAGAGACATATTTACAGCGCTCGTACTAACAGCCCTGGTGTTCTCAATGGGCTGCGGCACACTCCAGCAGGAACCTCCCGGCACAGGCACTGGAACTCCGGAACAGAGGCCGTCCCCTCCGGAAGTTGCCGGCCCCTCGAAATGCGACGTTGATGGGATCAACGAATGGATCGCGAGCAGGATCAAAAGTATCGGCGGGCCTCTGAAGGAGCAGTACGAGGGTCAGAAGTTCACTTTCAATGCAGAAGAATTCTCGGTGACGACGCCAAACCCGAATGGAGGCGAGCAGGTCGGCAAATTCAAGCGGCTTATAATCAGCAAGAAGTTGACTGATCACTACCCTAATGCAAACACAAATCCCGGCCAGGCCCGCACCCTTCCTCAGTTGAATGGGATCATCCAGCCATTGATAAATTGGGGCTCCGGGAGCAAAGGCCCCTGCATCGTCGAGGTTAAGTACGTGACCGAAGCGACGAAGGACGCAGCAGCATCCGACGACTTTATGTGGTCCTATTGTCCGGTCGGCTCTCAGGTCTGCTCTAACGGCACTTGCGATGTGTATTGCACCGGCGGAACGAGAAGTTACTAAGGACGCGGAAGAGCACCGAAAACGCTAATCGGGATTCCGGGGCCTTGAACCTACAAGTTGGTGATGACGGCCAGCGCGTTCGCGAGCCCCCCGCTCCGAACGCACAAGGGTGGAAGCGTCCCCCCTGAAAATACAGCGGGTCGCGGATGGCGTGAAACCAAAAAAGACCTTTTTCGCGACCTCTGCCCGGAAGTCATCCGGAATCCTTCTTATTCGTGTGACGCAGCCTGAACTCTTCGGGATAGTAAAGGCCTGCGCTATCTTGCACCGACGTTTTCCAGTTGTCTCTCTTCGGATATCACTTCCGGGATGATCGGGCCTGGAAATCTGCCGAACCCGCGGTTGCGGAGGTCTTCATCGGGTTCACCTTTTTCATTGATCCGGCCCATCAACCGAAGGAGCGTCGGAACGAAGCTCAATCCGTCGTAAGGCTCTTCAATCTTCAAACCGCGCGGGATTCCCGTGTTCGCGCCGCCGGCCATCATAAACAGCGAATTAGTCGATATCCGAAGAAAAGAGCCGTGGTTGCCGCCCGAATTAAAGTTCTGGACATCGAAATTCCAATGGTCTTTGGAGAAGATCATCAGCTCTGGCTGGGCCAACCGACGCTGCCGGTTGCGAAAGCGTTCAATGAGCCGATCGTCTTCCGACCTGTCACCCGAACTACCATTCGGCGGATCAAACTCGTGCTGGACAAACTGCTCGTTCAGGCTGATCAAACCATTCGAATGGGCGGTCTTGTGGATCACGCGCAGCCATTCATTCTCCGTGTGCCACCGGCTTAGCCAGGAAGCTCTGTCGCCGGAAGATATTCCCAACTCGGGATCTTCAAACAGCTCCAGCGGAAACCCGGCGGCCCAGTCCTCGAATTCAAATGTGATCGGTCCACCCGGCGAACTTTGACGGAGGTTCGAGATCGGCACATAGCGGAGAAGTTGTTTGCCATCGCCGTCTGTCCTGCTCAAGACCAACGCCTGTTTTTCCGGGCCGGCGGAAACCCATACCACTTCTGAATCGGATTTCATGTCATCCGGCAGGGCGTGCGAAATCTGGTCGAACGGAAATGTTGACACAAAGAAATCGATGGGCTGATTCCCGATCCCTTCCTGTACGTTGTTGCGGACTCTTTGCTCGACGAAGAATCTTGAATAATCCACCCGCCTGAAACTCTTTTCGAGATCAAGATTCCCGGCAGAATTCAGAACCAGACCGTTTTCCGACGGACCGACCACATAATTCTGGAGGTCATAAACGGAATTCGAACTACCCATTATCTTTCGCCCGATAAAGTCCTCGATCTTGACCTTGTCCGGACGAAAATCTTTTGGATCCAGGCCGAGGAGATTGTTGAGCGTCGCCAGATATTCACCATATTCCTTAAGTTCCCGAACCGATCTCGCGTACGCCGCAGACTCTCTGATAACTTCCTCAGGATCCGCATCGCTGCCCTTTTCGGCAACCGATCTCTTAAGCTCTTCTATTCGTTGACGCTTTATCCCCATTGAACGCCTCAGCGCCGCCAGCTCTTCTCCCAACTGGGAAACTGTCAGTTTCCAATCTTTTCGTCGACGATCGATGATCCCAAAGAATGTATCGACGGCACTCCGGCGGACATCCTTTGCAACCTTCTTGTTCTTCATCTGCTGAAGGAGTATCTGGAGTAGATTGAGGTCATTATTTCGCAACTGCATCGAGCTGCGCTCATTGCCGTCCACATCAATGAGCGCGGTCGGGTAGTCCCCGCTCCGGCCTTTGAGATAGAACGAATCACCCGAAGGGTTTGAATAGACAAGATCAAAAGGCAACGCTGATTTGATCGAATAATTCGCCATCACCCGCCGTTTCGTGGTTACGTGATGGCCGCCGCCGGCAGAACTGCCCAAGAGGCTGACCAGATTGAAAGTCTGGCTGTAAACTTTTGAATCGGTGTTAATGCCGTGATCGGACACGATGAACATAACCGTTTCGTCCGCCCGGTCAGTGGATTGAATGGAGGTCCATATCCTGCCGATCGTCCGATCCATCTTTTGCAGCTCCGCCAGACGGCTTTGCTCGTCCCGATTGATGTGCGAAATGTGATCAAAACCGGAGGAGAAGAAATCGAAGTAATTTATTTGCGGGCGGGTGTGGAGTTTAGTAACGATGTCATCCTCAGCTTGAATAAAAGGAACGTCATAGTAATTGAAGCCTATGATCCACTCGTTAATGAACTGCGTCGGTTTGCGAGGGTAGAAATTGGCAAAGCTAGCCCCCATATGGTCCCAGTTGGGCTCACGCTGCATCAGTTGCGGGCTGGCGTATCTTTCGTTCTTTGGAAACGCGTCGGATAGGAGCGGCAGCTGAAGACCGTCCAAAACTTCCGGCGCCGGCATATCCGCCCGCTTGTCCAAGGCGGCTTCAACATAGAACGAAAAGAAATTGAGATAGTTATAGGTAAGCGAGGTGAACCGATCGTATTCGATATTGTTCTTGATCTGAAGGTGCTGGCCGGTATCGATCAAAGACCACGAAGGCGCGGAGAGACTGATGCCTCTCACATAGAAGTTGGCGAGTCGCGTTCCATTGCGGTAGAAAACTTCCTGAAACCAGGGAAGCTGACTTCTTCCGGTTTTTGGATCGATCTGGTTCACCCAGCGATCAACGAAATCTCCGGACAAGCCATCGACCTTGATCACGACCACGCGAGAGACATTTCGTGCCGATCCCGCGGTCTGAAAGATCAGAACCAGCGCAAATACAAATACGAACCCGCATAGCTTTGGAAAATACTTAGCCATTATTTCTGACGTTTACTAATTTTAACAGGGGGATCTTCAACCTTCCGACCGTCTTTGATCCGTCTTCTTCGGCGCGTCAGTCAACGTGGAGATCGCTGATCTCCCGAAAGGCCACTGAAGAGAATCCCGGATTTTCGGCGACGGCAAGTCTCAAGTACTCTCCACATAGATCTCGCCAGACCGGTTCTGTGTTCTCGTCGTTATACATAGCCAGGAGTTCCTTGATGGCGGTCGGATTATTGATTCGATAGAGGCTCTGTATGCTAAGTGTCCTGATCTCCGAATCCCCTGATTTCGAGAAGATCTGCGAGATGGCGACGGCAGTTCTGCCTCCGGCCTTGTCTCCATACTCGGCAAAGAACTCGAGGGAATTCCGGAGAGAGTTCATATCACTATCTATCTCAGGTCTCACCGATCTTCTGGCAATTTCGACGAGATTCCTATTGTGAAACGCAAACTGCCGATCGATGTCCACCTTGGCGATCAATTCCGGTGTTACTTTTTCGCTGTGTTTGTAGAGTCCAAACGAAAAGACACGCGCTATGTTCAACAGGAACCTTTCAGCTTTGTTGTGCTTGTACCTGATCAGCTCCTTCCCGCGTTCCCTTTCGATCTTGGCCGGCAGACCCTCAGGATCTTGCGCGTATGAGATCAGGTTTTGATACTGTTGCCTGGCCAGCACCATTTCAACCTGAAGATCGTTCTGCAGGGGGTTCAAAGAAACTGCTTCCACCCGCTTTGCGATCTCTTTGCCAAATTCCGGATCGAGCGACTCGTTCAACAGAACCAGCAATTTCAGCTGCGCGTA
>JAHEEZ010000187.1 GCA_024640445.1 Acidobacteriota bacterium
CGGCTGAACCAATAAGCAATATGAAGTTGATAAAGACATTGCCGATCCTTTTCGTTATCCTCTTGGCTGCGGGAACTTCACTTTCGCAGTCAACACCGGATGTCGCGAAATCGGCGCGCACTCCCGAATACGTCAGGGCTTCGCCAGCATTCGCCGAGATAATATTAAGGAAAGCGATCCTGGAAGCGGAACTTGAGGAACTTCTGTTGAGGTATACCGAAGATTTCCCAAGAATTGTCGAGAAAAGGTTTGAGATCTCCGAACTGGACGAGGCGGAAGACGGTCTTAAAGAGATTCCGGAAAGCGAGGCATCGAAGCTCTCCCTGGCACTGGGCAAGATGCTTGTACAGAGGGCGACCTATGCGACCGAACTGGAGATGCTCACCCGCCGTTACAACGACGCCCATCCGGAAGTAAAACGGGCGAAGCGCAAGTTCGAGATATTCGACAAGGCCGTCAAACGCATCCTCTGACACTTTCCCGGATGATCCCGCGTCTCGAATGCCGAAGCGCCCTCCCTTCCCTTTTTGCAAGTTATGCCGATCCAAAAACAGACCATCGGAACAATGGCGGTTCTTTTCCTGATGCCGGCGCTGTTCTTGCTTATGTCGCCCCTGATCATAAGAGCTCAGAGTCCCGATCGCGTCCTCAGCGGTGCTGAAAAGGCACTTGGCAGATCGAAGGATGTAAAGAAGATCACCAGTTGGAAGAAGAGAGGTCTGATCGTGAGGGCATCCGACGGAGCGAGCGGCGAGATACTGATCCAGGCAGCAAAACCCGACAGTTTCAACGTTTCTTACGACATCCGCGGGTTTGAATCCGAGCGGGGATACAACGGTCGGTCCGGATGGATGCGAGACTCTCGGGAGGGACTAAAGACACTGATCGGAGACGACAGCAGAGACCTGAAAGCCGAGGCGCTGTTCAGGAACTGGCAGTGGACCGAATACAAGAAGCAGAAATTCAAGATCACGGCGAACGAACCGATCACGCTCGACGGGACGCCGTCCTTTTCCATCACACTGACGAACCAGCAGGGTGTCCCGATCAAGCTTTATTTCGATGCCTTCTCGAATCGCCTCCTGCGTGAGGAGATCCGCGAGGGTGATGGGATCGCGATCTACGAATACAGGGACTATCGCCCGGTCAATGGCGTGATGGAAGCCTTCGAGGTAACGGCTTACATAGGCGGCAACAAGTTCTCGATCAAGTTCGATCAGGTCGTCCACAATTCCTCGATTCCGGATTCCGAGTTCGATTTTCCCAGGGATACTTCCGCCCCGCTTCCCGATATCCCGAAACTGCTTCAGGAACTCCAGGGGAACCAGGAAGAGATAGAGAAGATTCTTGAGGATTATTCCTATAAACAGGACATAGTAAAGCGCGAGCTGACGGACGACGGTGATCTTAAGATCAAGGAATCAGAGACCTCTCAGTTGTCGTTTTACAAGGGCTACAGGATACAGAGGTTGATCGCGCGGAATGGGGAGCCGCTGTCCGCTGATGAACAGGCAGACGCCGACAAGAAGGCGCAGGACCGCGTAAAGGAGATCGAAAAAGAGATCGCAAAGGAAGAGGCCCGAGCCGCCGACCAGTCTTCAGACGGGACCCCGGACCGGGACGGGCGGCAGATCTCGATCGCTGAGGTCTTGAAAGCGTCAAGATTGCTGAACCCCAGGCGCGAGCGTTTGAAAGGACGCGAGGTAGTGGTTTTCGATTTCGAGCCGGATCCGGACTTTGACTTTAACAACGCCAAGAGTTTCCTTAAGTTCTTCGGGAAGACCGCCGGCGTGATGTGGATAGATGAAAAGGACAAGCAGGTGGCCCGCATCGAGGCGGTGCTTTTCGACAGTTACAAAGTGGGAGGCGGGATACTTGCGAAACTGAGAAAAGGCGCTTCGTTCACGCTCGAACAGGAAAGGGTAAACGACGAGATATGGCTCCCGACATTCGCTGACATAAATCTGTCGGTGCGGGTGCTGCTTTTCGGCGGGGTCAAGGTTAACCAAATGATACGGTCTTACGATTTTAACAAGTTCAAGACCGAGGTGGAGGACGCGCGAATTGACGAGCCCCCTGATCAGCAGGACCGTTGAGGGGAGGACGGAGGCTTTTGGAAATGCCGGATACGCTTAAGGAAAAAGAAGTGGTTCACGATCCATATCGCGAAAAGCTCTTTCTGGAAGGACCGCGGTCCCGCTGGAGCGAACTGGTAAGCATATTCAAGATCGCCTGGGAATTCCTGCGCGTCTTCCGCGTGCTGCATTTCGTGGGGCCCTGCGTGACAGTCTTCGGTTCCGCGAGATTTTCCGAAGGCCACGAGTATTATGAACTGACACGCAAGGTTGGAGGCGCGATGGCCGACCTCGGTTTTACGGTAATGACCGGCGGCGGACCCGGTCTCATGGAAGCGGCGAACAGGGGAGCTAAAGAGGCCGGCGGACTCTCGATCGGATGCAACATCGAACTGCCTTTTGAGCAGACTCACAACAAGTACCTCGATCACGTAGTTACCGTCTATTACTTCTTCGTGAGGAAAGTGGCGCTTGTTAAGTATTCATATGCTTTCGTCGTGGTACCGGGCGGGATCGGCACACTAGACGAGCTTTTCGAAGCATTAACTCTGATCCAGACCGGAAAGATAAAGGATTTCCCGGTGATCGTTTTTTGCAAGGACTACTGGATCGAAATGCGGGAGCACCTTGAGAAAATGGCAAAGGCAAAGAGCATTGACCTCAAGGATCTGGATCTTCTGCTTTTCACGGATTCCACGGAGGAAGCGAAGAAGTACCTCCAGGAACACTCGATCGAAAGGTACGGCCTGATGAAACCGCGGCCGAAGAAGCTGAAGTTACTTGGCGAGGGTTAAGTTCACGGACGAAGCGGGAGCAGGACTTCCTTGCCGCCGCGGAGCACTATCAAACGCTTTCCTCCGACCGCTTCCCCTTCGAGCGGTGCCTGGGAAAGCTCCTTACCGTCCAAAGATCGAAGCACGTCTCCAATTTGTATGCCGGCACTTGCTCCTATGCTGCGCGGCTTGACCGCCGTCACACGCCAGCCGCCGGCAACGAATTCCGCGTCAACTCCAAATTCCAAAAACACTTCCCGTGGCGAAAAACTTCTCTTTTCAGGCCCGCCCTTCGCATTTTTCGGGTCCTTCGCTTGCCCCGCCCAGGGAGGCCTGACAGGTTCTGTACTGCGAGTTGCTAGATCCCTCGATCCGGAGGCGATCTCATCCGGAGGCGCGGTTTTCTTCTTTTCGGTAATTCCCTGCTTACTCACAACTGAGGGGCTATCGTTTACTGTGGGTTCTACAGGAATTCCTGCCACATCCGATCCCGGGTCATCCGGCCCCTTCGTATCAGGGACTGGAGAAACCTCGTTGGGGGCTGAGTCCTCCTGAGTTTGGATCGCTACGTTGCCTCCTGCTATCTGTCTGCTGTTCTTCCCGAAGAAATATGGTCCATAAAGGGCGAACAGGACGGCCCCGATCACCAGAACCGCGGCCGATGGAAGCAGTACGGCGGGTCGTAACCCAAACAGGGTTGAAGGCACTGCAAGCTGTCCGGCGCTGATCTCTGTCATCACTCTTGCCTCGAGATCCGCAGGAGCCCCGACACGCCCGGCATTCCCCAGCAACCGCGAAAGCGACTCCTCTTCCACGAGTACACGGCCGCAGGGTTCACACGAACGGGCATGCAGAAGAAACTCGCCCGAAGGCTGTTCACCGAGCTTCAACCGATTTTGAACTTTATTGCAATTCATCTGAACTGTTCTCTAGATAACTCTCGAGCCTCTTTCTCAAGATTCCCCTTCCCCTGCTGATCCGCGACTTTGTCGTTCCAAGACCAAGTCCGAGTATTTCGGCGATCTCTTCGTAGGACCTTTCCTCGATCTCTCTCAGTATGATCGGCGCCCGGTAGCGCTCAGGCAGTGCCGAAATGGCTTTGCCGATCGTTCTTCTGAGCTCATCGCTGACAAGGCTCTGTTCCGCATGCGGCCTGTCATCGGGCGGTTGATATTCCGCGTCGCTCTCAGCGTCGAACTGGTACAGGCCGGTCAGGGACAGCAGTCTGCGCCTCTTTCTCCTTCGCATCTCGCTGATCGCCAGATTAGTAGCGATCCGGTAAATGTAAGTCGAGAATGCATACTTGCTGTGATATCTGTCTATCGCGAAGAAGACCCTTACAAAGGATTCCTGGGTAAGATCGACGGACTCCTCGTAATCGCCGAGCATTCGGTATAGGTAATTCGTCAACTGGTTCTTGTAACGGCGAACGATCTCGGCGAAGGCCGGTTCGTCACCGTTCTTAGTTGCTTCGATAAGCTCGTGATCGGACACGCCTTCAAATGACACGGGTTTCTTCTGTACCTCCGCGTTGGTCGATTTGAAATGGTCCAACCCCATACACGCGTACCTTTGTACACCACACCTCGTGACAAACCAAAGGCCGGCTTGCAATCCCTCATAACATGTCAGGCGGGATCCGCCGCCTCAACCGCTACTACAAAGAACAACATTGCGTCGGTTCGCGGGACCTGCAGCGTCGCCACAACCGAAGCCCTCCCAAGCCTGACGCTGAAGCGGCTGACCGTCGAGTCAACGCTTTCATACCTGACGGCCTCCCCGTAGGTGAACGGGACCCGCGCTCTGAAGGAAAAATTCCTGAACTCTACCGATCCTTGCGAATCCGGCAGCGGCGTAAGCGGGCCAAGTCTCCATTCGGTAAAGACCGGCTGATCTTCCATCGAATACCCGCCGAATTCTTTCAGTATCGAGTTGCTATGAGCCAACCCGCCGAACCCGAGTCTTTGAAAATGGTCGGAAATAAGCCGGTAGTTCTTAAGACCGTACATCTCGTCGATCTCTGCGATCGCACCCCTTGCACTTTCGGGGACATTGGTTTTCCCGCTTCCCTTGTCCCCCAGCAGGACGAAGAGACGTGTTCTGAATGTCCGATTGTCTCGCTGCTCACCCGGCTCCTGGGAGAACGCGGAAACACTCAGTACAGCCAGGATGATCGCAAACAAGCTTAATCTAAAATATGTGCCAATTTTCATTATTTAACCTCCGAGACTTCGTGAATTTCCGGATGTACACACCTACGGCCCTTCGAAAAGTTCCAAATAAAAACACGGGCTCAGGGCCCGTGTTTAAGAATTTGAATTTGCTAGAGCTTTATTGAGCGTCGAGCGCGAAGAACGATTCCTCGACTGTCTGGCCGAAAGTAATGGTCGCTATCGTAGATTCTTCGATTTCTTTTCCGTCAGCTTTCAGAACGGTTCGGTACGGGACGAGTGTGCCCTGCGCATAGTTGTGATCGTAGAATCTTCTTTGGTATTTCACGCCGCCATCCTCGTACTCAAGCATGAGCACGCGGAGAGTCTTTTTGCTAATGAAATAAGTGGTTTTGAAATTGTCCTTGTCGGTCAGTTCCACCACATAATAGTCGACGCCCATCACTTTTTCGGACTTCAGCAGCTCGACATTTGCTCCGTTCTCTTTGTATCTGAGAAGAGCCGCAATGCCGTGTACGATCTCGTTTCGGAACGACCTTTCCGCATCGTCTCTCGGTGAAAACACTGTATCTGAAATGATCCCGTAGATCCTGCCGCCTTCGAATACAAGCGCGAACTCGGCATCCGGAAACTTCTGATCCAGACGCACCTTCTCGTCGACAAAACTTGTCCCGCGTATCACCCGCCGAACGTATTCTGCCCTTCGCGTCTTGCCGTCCGGGTCGGAATAAGAGGTTCTGCCTATCTCGACCGCCGTCTTCCTGACCTGGTCAAGCCCTTCGCGGCCGCGAAGGCCGCTGTAGACGATGATCGAGGATTCTGCTACCTGGCGGCCGTCCGTCTGCTCCTTTGTAAGATCGACCTTGATCTCTGGCTCTTTCGGTGTCTCTTTGGCCTCCGGTTCAGCCTGGGCCGATATGCTGATGGAACCGGCAGCCAGTGCGACGAACGCCAATAAAATGTGCCTGAAAAACAAAACGGGGTATATCTCCTGAAGTGTAAGTAATGAAGCGAATCTTCAGCGGATTGTAGCACAAAGGCACCTCCCTTTCACTCTCTCCCGCTGTCGGTTGTACCTACTGATGTGATTGTTGCAGAATTAGATGCACCCGCGCCCGGTCACTTCCGCCGCGGCAGCCGCCATGTTCCACATAGCACTGTACGAACCTGAGATCCCCCCGAACACGGGGAATATCGCACGCCTCTGCGCCGCGACGCATACCGGACTTCACATCGTGGGAGCGGCTGGATTCCGTCTTGACGATCGCGCGGTTCGGCGCGCCGGCCTCGACTACTGGGACGAAGTGAACGTCGCAAAGCATATCGATATGTCCGATCTTTACAATGCCCTGCCAGGTTCACGCTTCATTTACTTCACCACAAAAAGCAAGACGCCGTACACCGACTGGCGCTTCAAGGACGGTGACTGCCTTGTCTTCGGTCCAGAGACCAGGGGATTGCCCGTAGATCTCCTCGCCGCAAACGCAGATTCAGCGGTTACCATTCCCATGTCAAATCCGTCCGTCCGCAGCCTCAATCTGGCGACCTCGGCGGGAATCGCGCTGTACGAAGCCATCCGCCAAATCTCATCCTGATCCGTATTACGCCGGCCGCCGGAAGATCCGCACAGCAACAAAGCGCCGCAAGTCGTCATCTCACCTCCGTTCGGCAGGGCGGCAACAGGCCGCATTTGATTTACGAGGAGAGAAGTAAGATGAGAGTTTCACGCATATATACGTTTCTGGCGGTGGCAATAATTGCGGTTTCCTACACGGCAGCGGCTGCGGCTGCGCGCACACCGGATGCCGGCACCGACACCGATATTGAGGCAAAGGTAGCCAAACAGTTGAAGAAGCTTCCCTATTATGGTGTGTTCGACTTCATCGCATTCGATGTCGACGGAAGCACAGTCACGCTGTACGGCAAGGTCTATAACGGGATCAACAAACAGAACGCCACCGCGTACGTTTCTAAAGTGGAAGGGGTATCCGAGGTAGTTAACAACATTGAACTGCTTCCGCCTTCAGGATTCGATGACACAATTCGCAGACGGACGGTCAGCGCGTTCGTTAACGGCGGCAGCATCTACCGCTACCTTCAGGGAACGAATCCTTCGATGAGGATCATCGTCGATCGCGGGAGGATAACGCTCGAGGGCGTCGTCAACAACAGGAGCGACCGCAACTATGCCGAGATACTCGCGAAGGGGGTCCCGGGAGTTTTCAGCGTCACGAACAACCTGTTAGTGGATGAAGCGAGGTAGCTGAAGTCATATTTGACCGCACAATCGGAGGCTGTCTGAAAAGGCAGCCTCTTCTTGTTTTAAGTGGCAGTCGAGGGGTTACCTGTCCGGACTTGACGAGGCCGCTTATTCATACAGGCGCTCAAGCGGCATTT
>JAHEEZ010000418.1 GCA_024640445.1 Acidobacteriota bacterium
GAATGAAGGAAGACAATTCGTGGCAAAACGCCGCGAGGAAATACCTGGCGCTTTATGATCACACCCTAGCTCTCTAGAACTAGCCGAATCAGTACCCGGAGCGGTCGGGACGGGCAGATCATTGAACAATGTTCATTGACCATTGACCAATGACAATCACTACCCGGAGCGGTAGCGACGGGAATAGATCACGTGAACCGCAGAGCCGCAGAGGCGCTGAGACAGAAAGGGTGGAAGAACAAGATCCTCCACCCTAAAATCCTCTGCGCTTTTGCGCCTCAGCGGTTAGTTAGTCTTGTGCACGTCGTTACCGCTCCGGGTACTGATTTCATTCACTCCGTCCCGAGCGCAAGCCTTCCGGGAATCTCGCCTCTTTCCTCTACTTCGATCTCGTTCGATCCGGTCTTCTCATTGAATCCCCCGAAATCGTAAGCCGTCTCGCCGTGCTGAGATGTGTCCAGCCCTGTAATCTCATCGTTCTCCGTGACACGAATTCCGATCAGCAGATCGACCACCTTCAGAATGGCGAAAGTGCCGACCGACGCGAGCCCGACCGCGACGCCAATAGCGGCGAACTGGTTCAAAAGCTGGGACGAATTTCCCTCCAGGAGACCCACGGGCAGTACCGAGCCGCCCGACTCTCCAAATACGGGATTTACTGAAGCCATCGCAAAGATCCCGGTTAGAACCGCTCCGATGGTGCCTCCGAAACCGTGTATGCCGAATACGTCCAGCGTGTCATCGTAGCCGAAGAACTTCTTGACCTCCACGACCATGAAATAGCAGCCTGCGCCGCCCATAAGCCCGATTGGGACCGCCGAAATCGGAGAGACAAAGCCCGCGGCCGGAGTTATCACCACGAGACCCGATACCGCACCGGAAACGGCACCGATCACGCTTGGTTTGCCTCTCTGAAACCAGTCGATCGCCGTCCACGCAAGAAGGCCCGATGCGGCGGCGAAATGCGTCGTGATGAATGCGTTCGTAGCCAGAGCATTTGCCGAAAGGGCGCTTCCGGCGTTGAAACCGAACCAGCCGAACCAGAGAAGGCCGGCTCCTATTACGGTGAACACAGTGTTGTGAGGTTTTGTGGGCTCATTCCTGTAGTCTATTCGCCTCCCCAGATACAAAGCGCACACAAGCGCGGAAACTCCCGATGAGATATGAACGACCGTTCCCCCTGCAAAGTCGAGAGAAGGGATCTGCCCGGAAAGCGATAGCAGTCCGCCTTTGCCCCAGACCATGTGCGCAAGCGGAATGTACACGAACAGCGTCCAGAGCGAGGTGAAGGCTATCTTCGCGGGGAACTTGATCCTTTCAGCAAAGGCGCCCGTGATCAGCGCGGGAGTGATGATCGCGAACATGAGCTGAAAGACCATGAAGGTTTGGTGGGGGACAGTCGCGGAATAGTCGGCATTCGGCTCTCCAGCGACACCATCCAAAAACGCGAACTGTAATCCCCCCAAAAACGAATTACCGTCAGAAAACACCAGGCTGTAACCGACAAAGATCCATATCAATGTGACGATGCTGACCGAGATCAGGGACTTCAGCATCGTTGAAAGAACGTTCTTCTGCCTGACAAGTCCGCCGTAGAAGAGCGCCAGTCCGGGTACCGTCATAAGGAACACGAGTGCAGAACATAACAGTACCCAGGTGTTGTCGGCGCTCCCCTGGGCGGCTTTTGCAGCGGCTTCGAGATGAGCGATTCGCTCTGCCGTTGTTTGCGCCGCTGCGGGGAAGAAAATGGCAAAGATGAAAAATAGCGAGGCAAGCGATCTGTTCAGGATCTTCATAATGGTCTTGTTTAGGTCTTCTTGCTTTTCGAAGGTGCGCATCGCACCAATCGTGCCTAAGGATGTAAGTGTTGCAAGTAAATGGGTTGACGGCCCTTACGGAATCGCCGCCGCTCGATCGGGGGATCTTGGCTCGAAGAATCCGACAATTTTGTGCCAAATCTGAACATGATCTACAAAATTGTCGGGAATCCTTTTGATCTCTCCAACGGCATTTGTAAATCTCGCGGCTAAAGCCTAATATCTCGGGAGACCTAGAAATCAAATCCTACAAAAATGTGGTAATTCGTAAGACGTGATCGAGAAACTGACAAGGGTAAGTGAAGCGTTGAACGAGGCAAGCAGCCTTAAGGCCAGCCTTTCGCTTCTACTGGAAG
>JAHEEZ010000419.1 GCA_024640445.1 Acidobacteriota bacterium
CTCAAACGAGATCACAACTGAAGCAAAGACCGCGATGAAGACGCCCGTATTGTACGGATCCACACTTATTGCCGTCCCGCCCTGGAACGGAACGAGCTGAACAGCTGCTAGAATCAGTATTCCGACAAGCGGAAGAAGAAGACGTGGTCGGGCCAGCCTGAACCTGCCACCCAAGATTCCGTCCAGTATACGGACTCCTGCAACGGCAGATACAAAGACTACGAAGAGTGATTTTTGCGGGATATTGTCTACGGCGGCAGACACTGCAGAAAGAAGAATCACTGCCAAGATCCCATAGAATGAAACGGAGCCGAGGAATTTCGATACTGAGTGAACACTAGACACTTCTTTTGCCGCACGTCGCGAAAGTCGGCTACGTCCTTATCGGCCCCACCTTGTAAGCACTACCTGAACTAATCAGCAAAAGACCATTTGAGTTCCTCTTTTGAAGGAGGCTTGACCGTTGCGGGAAAAGCGACGGCCCAGATAGTACGGGCGACGATCCGTATGTCTGTCTTCCAACTCTTGTCGCGTACAAACCTGAGATACCCTCGCAGTTTGTAAGGCTGAATAACCTCGCGATAATACCTTTCCTTGTCAGCCACCCTAGCCAAGATCGTCTCTTCGTTCCTAAGGCGCAGCGTTACCGGATCAGTGATCCCTGGACGGTGGTCGAGAACCTCGATCCAGTCGGGATCATTGAGGTCTACAAATTCAGGAACTTCCGGCCTGGGACCGACAAACGACATATCGCCGCGGAAAACATTCCAAAGTTCCGGCAATTCATCGACCTTCGTCCGCCGCAAGATCCTGCCTATTCGCGTGACACGGACATCGTCAGCGGCAGTTATTTTGGCGCCCGTTGTGGAAATCGTCATGGTCCGCAGCTTGAATAGTGTGAACGACTTCCCGTTCAGTCCGACCCGTTCCTGCTGAAAGAAGACCGGTCCTTTGGAGCCGAGTTTGATAAAAACCCCTGCGACGAACAATACGGGAGCGATTACTACGGATCCACAGACCGCAAGGGCGATCTCGAAATATCGTGGGATGGAGCGCTGACGTTTCTTCATTGGCAAAACTCAAAGATCACGAAACTGCGGCGACTTTCTTCACTGCGTGAGCTGAACAGAGAGCCTTGACGGTATCAACCACGTGGGTCATTTCCTCAAGGGTCATCGCCGAGAAAATGGGTAAACTGATGATCTCCAGCCATAACCGCGAAGCCGAAGGACAATGATCTTCCGTCCAACCCAGGCGTTCCTGGTAAAGCGGATGCATATGCAGGGGACGCCAGTGGACCGATGTGCCGACGTTGCTGGAATTCAACTTCTTGATAAATTCATTCCGATCGATCTGAAGGGTCTCAAGGTTCAAACGGACGGGAAAAAGATGCCACGAATGGACACGGTTGCTATTTTCGGGCGGAAGCCTGATCTCGGGAACATCCGCCAAAGAAGACAAGAAGTACTCGGCGACCCCCTCACGCTGTTTCCTCATTTCCTCCGCCCGCGCGAGCTGCCGAAGCCCGATCGCTGCCGCAATGTCCGTAAGATTGTATTTGTACCCTGGCTGGACAATACGGTAATCCCAGCTTCCTCCGCCGGAGTAGCGATCCCAGGCATCGTGTGACAGACCGTGAAGCGACATCAGCCGGATTCTATCCGCAAGGCCTTTGTCGTTCGTAACAGCCATTCCGCCCTCGCCTGTCGTGATCGTCTTGTTGGCGTAAAAGGAATAACACGTGACAGACGATGTATTGTCGCCGCAGTATCTCCAGGGACTAGTCGAATTCGGCCGCCAGGCCGCCGGGAACGCGTGTGCCGCATCCTCAATTACCCAAAGGCCGTGTTCTTGTGCGAACTGTTTCACCTCGTCAACGTCGAGCATATAGCCGCCCACATGGACAGGGATCATTCCAACAACTTTAAGGTCGCGCCCGTGAAGAAATGGCAATGTCTTCTTTTTAAGTTGGGCGATTTTCCGTTCCGCGTCCGCAAGATCCATATTTCCCGTAACAGGATCGCAATCGACCAGTACTGGGATCGCTTTTTTGTAAAGAACTATTTCGGCTGTGGCTGCGAAGGTCATCGTTGGGATAAGAACCGCCTGGCCCTCACGAAGACCGATCGCTTCAACTGCCAGGTGGAGCGCCGCAGTACACGAATTCAC
>JAHEEZ010000010.1 GCA_024640445.1 Acidobacteriota bacterium
CGGACAAGATCACGGCGGCGGCTTCTGCGTCCAGGAGCGCCGCCATTTCTTCGCTTCCTTTGCCGGTCTTCCAAAGATGCCCCCTGGCAGTGTATGTCGAAAGTCTCTCGTCATGGAGATACACGGGGACCGGGAGTGAAAGCGAGAAGTTGCGGGCCAGCCGCCTTGCCTCCGCGGACATGTCAGACTCGCCGCCCTCAAATCCAAGCGGCAAACCTATCACCAGGGCCTTCGCATCGAAGTGCGCGATCAACTCAGAGATCTTTTCAAGGAACTTCTTCCAGCCTTTGCGCCTGACTATCTCGACCGGCCGGACAGTGAACTGGATCTCGTCGCTGACGGCGACACCGACCTTCCGGGTACCGAGGTCCAGACACAGAAGTCGACCCTCGCGAGGCGCGTTGCGAATATCTGTAAGTTCGGGTTGATTAGTAATTTTGTTTTCTTGCACCTTATAAGACGATGGTGGATAATTAGGCAGCAATTATGGCCCATCCATTTTCGGTTAACAAATCTCAGACAGAGGATCGTTTAATGACATACCGCGGCAAGTTTTTTCTGGCGATGGTTTCAACAGCTGTTGCAGTTTACGCATTCGCAGGGGTGCTTCTCGGCTGGTATGGCGACATCAGCGCCCAACAGCCGATAAATGACCCCGGCGCTCAGATCAGAATATTCGAGAGTGTGCTTCAGCATATCCAGAACGATTATGTCGATGAGCCCGATCTTGAGAAAGTGCGAAACGGCGCGCTCCGCGGCCTTGCCGACGGACTGGATCCATATACGTCATACCTGTCCGCTGACCAGGTGAGAGACTTCGAGGCTAACAAGGATTCTTCGAGGGCGGGGATCGGCGCGGAGTTTTCGCAGGTGTCCGCTTATTTGTATGTCGTTTCCGTTGTAAAGGACTCGCCCGCTTTCAAGGCCGGTATCCAGTCAGGCGATGTCATCGAATACATCGATACAAAAGCGACCCGCGATATTTCGCTCTACGACGCGAAGCACCTGATCCTTGGTGAGCCTGGAACGAAGGTCCGCCTGAGAATTCTTCGGTCAGGCGCGAAACCGCAGACGATCGAGGTGGTTCGCTCGGTTTTCAGCGCGCCGGACGCAACCTCCGAGATGAAAGAAGGCGGTATAGGCTTGGTGAAGGTATTCAGCCTGGACAAAGGTAATGCGGAATCGGTCAGGATCCAGGTCAGTGCGCTGAAAGCCAAAGGCGTGAAGAAGATCATTCTTGATGTCCGCAACGTCGGGGGCGGAGACATTGAAGAAGCGGTTGCCGTTGCAAACCTGTTCATCAAGCAGGGGGACCTCGCAAAGGTGGTCGGCCGAGAGAACAAGGTGGTTAAGACCTACGCAGCCGATCCCTCGAAACTTGTGTACGACGGAAAGGCGGTTGTTCTTATGGATCTTGGGACCGCAGGTGCCGCTGAGGTCGTGGCGTCGGCGTTCGTGGAATCGAAGCGCGGCGATGTGATCGGCGAACAGAGTTTCGGTGCCGGATCTGAACAGAAGCTATTCACCCTGAAAGGGGGCGATGGATTTCTACTGACGACTGAAAAATGGGCGTCGGCGTCCGGGAAACCCTTCCTGGCGATGAAACGGGACGAGGGCGGGGTAAAGCCTACCATCGAGGTCAAGAGGCCCGAGACCCCGGAACCGGTTGAAGTTGAAGATCTGGTCGATCAGCAGGATGCGGACGGTCGGCCCGGAGCACCTCCGGCGGACGAACCTGAAGAGGAGAAGCCCGCGAAGAGCAGCAAACCGCAGGTGGACATTCAACTACAGAAAGCGATAGAGGTTCTCAACGGAAAAGCTGCCGCAGCCGCCGGCTAAGCGAAGCCATCAGTATGTGAATGAAGCCGGGCATTTCGTGTCCGGCTTTTTCTTTGTCCGCATTGTTGATGCAGGTCAACATTGGTAGAATCACAGCACATGAACGACCTGTCGATCGAGATACGAAGGCTTGACGAGAACGATTCCAGGGGATGGCTGGATCTCAGAAAACTACTTTGGGACCAGCTTTCGGAAGAGGAACATCTCGTCGAAATGCTGGATATCTTCAACAATCCGGACACGCAACTGATCCTGGTAGCGGATGCCGGGGACGGGGAGATAGTCGGATTCCTCGAAGCCAGCATCAGACCATTCGTAGAAGACTGTCATTCCGACCAGGTGGGTTACCTGGAAGGCTGGTTCGTTCTTCCTTCTCACCGGCGCGCCGGCATTGGCCGGGGGCTGGTCGTAAATGCGGAAGACTGGGCTCGGGCGAACGGATGCGTCGAAATGGCTTCCGACTCGGAGGTCGGGAACGATCTAAGCCTGGGAGCCCACCTGAATCTCGGCTACACGGAGACATCAAGGCTTGTTCATCTCCGCAAGGACATCGCCTGAACAAGGAACAGCGAGCATGATTTTTTCAAGCACCGCCAGCAGAATGGTTTTCGGCGTTGCGCTTATGATGTGCGCGCTGCCTCAGGTCCTTAACGCGCAATCGACTGACCAGGCATTTCCAACCGCCGTCACCTCGAACGAGATCAGCGGTACGATTCCCGCGAGAGGGATCGGCGACCCCAGGCTTACCACTTACTACTTCACATTCGACGGAAACCGAGGTGACGTTTTCATCAATGTCGTTACTTCCAATTTCAACGGCGCAATCGACATTTTTACAGCCCAAAGCCTTGAACCAAGGACGAAGATAACCATCTATGCTGACAACCCGGAAAGGGAAACCGGCAGGATCGTCTATCAAAGGCGCGACGAGAGGCTCATCCTGAGAATTCAGGGACGTACCCCGAATGACGACCCCGCAACATACAGCATAAAGTTCGCGGGGAGCTTTGCGCCGATGAACGTTTTGCTCGCTGACTCATCAGTTGGAGAGCCCGTCGTGGGAGATGCCGTCGAGGGGGCCGTGAGAGTCAATTCGGCAGGCAGTATTCTCCCTCCGGAGCCTGATCAAGGCGCCCGCAAAGTTGACAGCACGGCGGATTCCGCACGGGTCGAAAAACCGGTCGCGGCGCCGGATGAATTACTCCAACCGGTGGCAGAGGAAGAGGAGCGGGATGCGCAGGTGACTGAAGATGTGAAACGGGTCGACGATCATTCCAAAAAGGCTGATGAAAAGAAGGTTTTTGAAAAGCCCAGGGTCATTATCACGGATGATCTTGAGCCGTCACCAACGGCGGAGCGCGAAGTTACCGTGGACCTCACGACCAAGTCCAAGAAGGATATCTCGGCTGTCGTCACCGTTGAAAGGGTGCCCATCGAAGAAACGCGGACTGAAGACAAAGATGACGCTGTGAAGCCCTCGCCGGAAGTCGGGAAAGATCGCGAAACCGCGGAACCCGCGCCCGCAAACGACACAGTGAATAAGGAAACGGCGGAACAGCCTAATCCGCTGGCAAATGTGTTTCTGCGGGTAGAACTTAAGGATGGGTCGAGGATCGAGAGACGCATGACAGAGGTCTCAAGCGTCAATGTGATCGAAGGCGTTCTCACGATCGTCACCTCTGACGGCGAAACAAGGCGGATCAGCATACTCGATGTGCTCAAAATGACGATCGAGTGAGGAGTTGATCAATGAGTGGTGGGTGATGAGTACTGAGTACTGAGAGATGAGTGGTAAGGGAGAGTAGATCCCTGATCCCTGATTCCTGAGAATTGAAAAAGGCCGCCCAAATGAGCGGCCTTTTTCTTATGCTGTGATCAGCCTATGCGTAACTGTGGAGTCCTGGCAGCAAGTAACTGACACCTAGGTACGTGAAGATGACCAACAGAAAACCAATGATGGCGAAGTACGCTGAACTGCGGCCCTTCCATCCTCTCGAGATCCTTGTGTGCAGGAAGGCCGCGTAGGTGAGCCAGGCAACGAGTGCTCCCGTTTCCTTGGAGTCAAATCCCCAAGGCCGTCCCCAGGACTCATTCGCCCAGATCGCTCCGGTGATCAGCAGCATCGCGAGCCCGGCAAAAGCTAGGCAAGCCGTCTTGTACATCAGGTTATCAAGAGATTCCAGCGAAGGAAGACGCTTTCGGAGCGTTTCTGTCCTGAAGCTGAATAACATCACAAAGAACAGCGCCGCGATCCCTGTTAAAAGGCCGGCGAATTCAACCGGATTTGTCTTTAGAGACAGGAACATGGTGCCGCCGGTAGATTGCAGGAACTGGCGTCCTGCCTGGTCGAACTGAGGCTGCGTTACAGCGGCGAACTCCTGTGCGGACAATCCTTGCTTGGAAACGAGTTCTTTTCCGGCCGCTGCCACAAGGCCCGGACTCGCCTGGATCTGCGTTTGGAGTCTCGGGTAAACATCCTTGATGGAATTGACCCCGTTGACCCAGAATCCCACCGCCGCAAGTTGAACGACAAAAGCTCCAATTAAAAGAACGTGACCAAATTTCTTAGCCTGTTCGTTCTCCTTGTATACATAGGTCGCGAATGCCGCGATCATACCAAGCAGCATCAAGGCCGAGAGCGCGAGCAACGGTCCGACATACGGAAGGTCGAGCCTGAAAGGAGTGAAGAAAGGTCGGCCGCCTTCACTTGGCACGAAGATGCCGGCCCTGTAAACGAAGCCCGTGAGTACCGAGAACTTGCTGATGGTACCAACAACAAGGACCGAAAAGACACCGGCCCATGCCGCCATCGCCTCGGGTTTCACCTTGTCTTTCAGGAGATAAATGACCGCGACCGCAAAACATACCAACGTGACACCATAACTCAGCGACGCCACGCCGACGTGTATCGGACGCCAGTACGAATCAAGCACCGGGGGAAGGTCGATGAACTCTGAGCCGATGAAACGCGCGAGAGTAAGGATCAGGGCCGCAAGCGGCAGGGTGAACGCCGCAAGCACCCGGAAGTTCTTACGGTTTATGAAGAAGAGTGTCGTGATCCCGGCACCGAAAGCGAATGCGAGACTGAGGTCATATAGGTTGGCAAACGGGATGTATCTGAACATCCACGGTGTTTCCTGATTTCCCGCGTTGCGCAGCATCATGATCTCTCGCTCATACGCCGCCACCCAACGCACAAGCCAAGCCGACAAGTTGAAGAACACCCCCAGCGTCGCCGTCCAAAGGCTTATCTTCTCCGCCATAAAAGACGGCGCATACAGGTTTGTGATCTGGAAAAGCGCGGCCAGAAGATATGCCGCAAGGGCAAGCATCATCAGCGCCTCGTCAGAAATGAAACTCGATGTCTGAAGTCGCCAGGCCAGCATAGCGAACGATCCGATCAAAACAAGGATCACCGGTATATACTGGAATATCGGCGACTTGAATTCAGTTCCGTGCAGCTTATCAGCCGAAAGTACTTGTGACATATCTTCTTCTCCAATCTTCTCAGACCTTAAGTGGTTAATTTAGCCGAACCCTCGTTTCACCGAGAAAGCCCTATTCCTTTGGATCTTCCCGGCCGCCCGACAAACGCGCGGCGATCTTCTTGAACCTGTCCTCAAAAGCAAAGTGGTTTCGGTTCGTGTCACCACCGAGCGTAACATCGTACAAACCACTATCATCCTTCTCTTCGATCATCGCCCAGATCCTACGGTGCGAGACTAAAAAGACAAATGTGAGTGCGAGCATGAGACCAAATCCGCCGAAGTACCAGGCGATGAAAGATCCGCTGTACGGGTCGTATTTGATCGACAGAACGTGGGCCAAAGGAGCTTTTTCATAGTTCTGAAGCCGCCACTTATAGCCGAGCTTCGGCGCCCCCACGGGAATGTCGTCCGAAACATTTGCGGCGAAAGCGAAGACCCTGTCTTTTTCTCCTGATGGCGACGTCACCTGCAGGACCGCGACCGGGTTGTTGTAATCAGTGGAGCGGGTATCAGGTTCGCCCCTCTCGTTAAAGGTGAAATCGGGCATGAAAGCCTCGTACGCGACCACCGTCCCGTCTTTGAGCTTTGTTTCACCGTTGCGTTTCACTTCAACCTTGACAGGTTGTCCGCCGCCTTGTGGAGTCAACTGCAGCCCGATGACCCTCGCATTTCCGACAGGCACCGTCTGCGCCTGAAAGAACCTGTATCCACGATAAGAAAGGGGATTGTTGAGGCTGACGTCCGCGACAGTCTTCCCGTACTGCGGATCGTCTATTTCTATCCTCGTTCTCCAGTCCATCGTGTTGAATACTTCGATCGAACCTTTCGGGTCGATCAGCTTCTGCTCTATATCCAGGCAGGAGATCGTGAACGGCAGACCGACCGCATAACGCTCCTGCTGATCAAGGTTCACACGGATAAGCTGGATCTCTTTGGTGGTCTCGCCGGGGACCATGTTCACGTCCGCGTCGAAACCGGTCTGGAGCGCGACGAAATGTCCAAGAAAAAGTGTCAGCAGCGAGACGTGGACGATATACGCGCCCAAACGGTTCCACCTGCCTCTTTCCCCAAAAACAAACAGCTTGCCTTCGTGTTCTGTGACCTTCGGCTTGAACCTCTGTTCTGCGAAGGCGGCCTTTACGCTTTCTGCGATCTCGTCCCTAGAACTGCCTTTAACCTCAATCTCCGCGCTCTCTGTCTGTTTGAGAAGCCAGGACTTCGTAGCAAAGAGCTTGGGCTTGGCTATGTAACTCCAGGCCGATGGGAAGCGGTCTATCGAGGCGAGGATAATGTTTAGCGAAAGCAGCAGCAGGAGAAGGTTGAAATACCAGCTGTAGTAGATGTTAAACAAGCCGAGCGCCCCGAAGACGGTACGCTCCGCCGGAGTCAGCGACGCATAATAGGCGTCAAAGCCCTGAACGTTCTGCTGGATGATCACCATCCCCAGTATCGAAAACACGACGAGGATGCAAAGCAGCACAACACCGAACTTTACGAGACTGAGAAAGGTTACGAATTCATTGAAGTACGCCCAGACCGCTTTGTGAAACGGTCTGCGTTCTTCAGGTCGTTTGACGGATTCTTCTATTGTTGACATCTCAGTATTGCGAACATGGCAGGTGGCAATGAATAAATCTTAACGTAGCTCCATATATTTGTCATCCCGCATAAAATTAGAATTACTTTTAAGTATAAGAAGTTTGGTTTTCGCATCCTGGTTTGGAATTCAGAGAGTCAAAAGTTATTCTTAGTCCTTGATCAAAACCGGCAAAAGAGCACCAATGGAAACTGCAGCTGCAGATCTGGGAAATACGGATTCTTTGAGCGTGAAGGCAAGGCTCGGGGCATTCTTTGAACTGACGAAACCGAGGATAGCGTTCATGCTTGTCCTCACGTCCGCAGCGGGCTTCTATATGGGTGCTGGCGGAAAGGTGGACCTGGTGCTTTTTGTCAATTCGATGCTCGCGATCGCCCTTCTTGCATTTGGGGTGGCGACGCTCAACCAGTTTCTGGAACGCGCGATCGACAGTCTGATGGAACGGACCGCGCGCAGGCCGCTTCCGACCGGAAAGGTATCTTCGCGCGAAGCGCTTATCTTCGGTCTCATTCTCTGCGTAGGTTCAGAGCTCTATCTTTTCTTCCTGGTCAATACGCTGACGGCAATACTCGGCCTGACGGTGATCGTCGGTTACGTTCTGTTGTATACGCCGCTGAAAACGCGAACTACGCTGTCTACGGCGATCGGTGCCATTCCCGGAGCGATGCCGCCGTTGATGGGATGGACCGCGGCAGCAAATGAGATCACTCTCGGTGCATGGATCCTGTTCGTCGCGCTCTACCTGTGGCAGTTCCCCCATTTTCTCGCCATCGCGTGGCTTTACCGCGAGCAATACGCAAAGGCCGGTATTCGCATGCTTCCGGTTGTCGAGAAAGCCGGTAAGATAACCGCTCAGCAGATCGTGCTTTTCACAGTGTTGCTATTGCCCGTGAGCATAGGTCCGTTCTTTGTTGGAATTGCAGGGATCTATTTCCTTGTTGGCTCGATACTGCTAGGAATCTGGTTTCTTGTGGCCAGCATCAAGATGGCGAGGGACAAAGACTCAAAACGCGCACGGCAGCTGCTTCTGACCTCGGTACTTTATCTCCCGCTATTTTTGGCATTGATGGTTCTTGATCACAGATAGGCTATGGAAATCGGCACGGTCGAAACTGACGTAACCATCGAAGAAGAAGAACTGCAACAGCGAAGATCTTCTGTTAAGGGAGGCCGCGGAGGCACCGGAAATGGGGGCGGCGGAGGCAACGATGACGGCGGCGACCACGAAACTCCAAAGCCGAAGAAGAAAAACCCGATAATGCCGGAAGAAAATCATCCAGAGAAATCGAAGATACTCACCTGGTTCCTGCTCTTGGTGGTCGTGATGACCTTTAGCGGGCTGATAGGGGCGTACGTCGTCGTCGCCACGAACGGCGCTCTCGAATGGAGGCCGTTTTCACTGCCTCCTCAAGTCTGGGTCAGCACCGTGGTCATCTTGCTGAGCAGCGCGACATACCATTTCGGAAAGAGCTCGCTTTGGAAGATGAGGCCGGAGAAGGCGAGGAACTGGTTTCTAGCTACCACAGCGCTTGGCGCGGCTTTCATCTCTTCACAGATCCTGGCCTGGATGGCGTTGGTTGAACGCGGGCTCTATATGAAAGGAAACCCCTACGCGGGCTTCTTTTACGTTCTTACGGCCGTGCACGCAGTGCATGTGCTGGGCGGGATAGCGGCTCTCGGCTACATCGTTACCCGAACATGGAACGATGCTCGTCTTCCGGAGGAACAAAGGGAAAAGAACAGAATCGAGGCCGTCGCGATCGGCTGGTACTGGCATACGATGGACATTCTATGGCTGGTCCTGCTGTTCCTGCTCGGTTTCTGGAAGTAATACAAATGACTGACTGGTCCTTCTTTCCCCATCTTAACGCGACGCTCAACGGCCTCAGCGCGGTTTTTCTGGTAGCGGGCTTCTATTTCATTAAGACCGGCCAGAAAGAAAGGCATAGGCTTTCCATGATCAGCGCGGTGACGGTTTCGGCGGTCTTTCTTGTCAGCTACGTCACCAGCAAGGCGATCATAGGACTCGATTCCGTGAAGTTCACCGCCGAAGGCCCGATCCGCTGGATCTATTTTCTGATCCTCGGCACGCATACGATCCTGGCAATCGTGATAACGCCTTTCGTCCTTGTCACATTCTGGCGGGCTCTTAAAGGGCGGTTTGAAATGCACAAAAAGCTGGCGAGGTTGGTATTTCCCGTCTGGCTTTATGTCTCTATCACAGGCGTTATGGTGTATCTCCTTTTATATCAATTATTTCCGCCAAGTTGAAAAAATTGAGACATGGTTTGCCAACATTTCCTTTCGGGTGTATATTCTTAATGTTGAAAATTTAAGCGCCGAAGGCAATCCCGGAATACGGGGGAACCACGGGGAAACCAATGTGATGCGGTTCGGTCCGCTGAACTGGGGCGAGGCTTAGAAATAAGCGGGGAACACTTCTTCTTTCCTAGCCCGACAGCTAACTTCGTAGGCGTGGCGAAGAAGATACGAAAAGATTTGCCCTAAAGGCACGATCTTCAACTCTTTAGTGCCGGTTTTTTCAACGCTCAATTAGACGATCCAGTCTTCTCAAAGGAAAAAATTCCGAAACATACCGAGTGTTTCGGAATTTTTTTGTCTGCCGATCAGTTTGCGGCCGCGGTCTACCTCACAGGACTCTCCGCGATAGTCAATTTCTTCAAAGGTATCTTGTTTCCCGGGTCGATCTCTATCTTGACGGGTTTTGACCGCACCTCAAACTCAGCGTCCTGAAGTCGCTTGTCGATCCTGATGGTCTCGTCCTTCATTCCTCCCGCTGTCCGTATTCGTACTGTCAAAGGCAGTATGAAAACGGCCGGAGTGTCACCTGCCGCCTTTTGGGTCTGCGTGAATCGCAGCCTGAGCCTCTTGTGCTTCAGGTCATAGAAATGAGTGACCTTCAGTGAAGGGTGTCCTGATCCGTAAACCCACTGATCGAAGAACCAGTCCAGATCACTGCCCGCCGCTTCTTCCATTGCAGCCTTCAGATCCGTCGTTTCAACATTCTGCAGTTTATGGCGATCAAGATAGATGTTGATCCCTTTCCAGAAAACATCGTCGCCCAGTTCCTCGCGAAGAGTGTGTATTACAGCGCCGCCCTTCTGATAGGTGACCGTGTCGAACATCGAATCATCGTCATTGGCGTCCGCTTTCTTATTGAATAGTCCGTGCAGGTTCGGACCCTGCCCAGCTTCAAAAGCCAGGTACTCGGCTGCGTCCTGTTTTACCTTCAGATCGTAAGCAGGCCTTCCGAGCGTCTTTTCGCGAAACACGGCCTCCATAAAGGTCGCGAAGCCCTCATTTAGCCACAGCTCCGCCCAGTTGCGGCACGTCACAAGATTTCCGAACCACGAGTGGGCCAATTCATGTGAGACAAGGTCGTCGATCACATCTCGCCCGAATTTGAACCTTGCGAAGAGTATTTCCGTGTCGGCCATCGTGGTCGCGGTCACGTTCTCCATGCCGCCCCACTGAAATTCGGCGACCATTGTCTGATCATACTTTTGGAACGGATAGTCGATCCGTGTTACCTCTTCGAAGACCCTGATCATGTCTTTTGTCCGTCCGTAGGCAAGGGGGACTATCGACTCCTGCTCCGGATAGACATAGAAGCCGAGCGGCACGTTCTTGTAGCTGTCAGAGACCTTGACGTACTCACCGATCACGAACGACGTGAGATAGACAGAGTGCGGGATGTCCATTCGATAATGAAATGTCTCAGTTCTGTCATTGTTGCGTTTCTTTTCAAGGAGAACACCGTTAGCTATCGCGGTCTCGCCTTCGTTCACGGTCAGGAATTGCTCCGTTGTCGCCTTGTCATCAGGGAAGTCGAATGAAGGAAGCCAGTGGTGCGTTTCCTCGGATTCACCCTGCGTCCAGATCTGTGCCGCGCGTGTGACCTTGCCGTTCTCGATCTGCGGATCGACGAAGTATATGCCTTTCTTCGGAAGGGCGGTGTATCGAAATCGGATCGAGATCTTTTCTCCAGGCTCATACTTCCTGTCCAGGTAGACGGTTATCTTTTTGCCATCGACCTTGTAGGCCACGTTCTCGTCGGTCCCCTCGAACCCTACAAACTGGTACGTAATGTCCTCGGAGTCGAGTGCAAGCGTGTTGAGCGGTGCGCCGAGCGGGGTAAGTTCGACGGTTGAATCTCCAAACACCTGTTTCTTGGCACGGTCGAACTTAAGCCTGATCACGTAGTGAAGGACATCGTAAGTCCGGGCGCGGTTGAAGGACTCCGTTTGACCAAAAACAACGGAGACCGATAAGACGAAAGTGAGCGCAGACAGCGCGATAAGTCGTTTTTTCATAACAGCTGAGAGCGATGAGATCGGGGACTATTATCACATACCGACCCCTGCATCTGCGAATGGCAAACGTTTCTTGCCCGATGGCTTTAAGGGGCTCCGCAATTCCGATATGATGGCTCCGGACATTCCTGGAGAACGGAGAGAATATGAAACTAAATAAGTTGTCGGCTGCGATCTTGCTTGTCATAACATTCGCGGCAGGCCTCCCGGCGCAAGACGTCGCAATTGCTCAAAAATTCTATTCTGATTCGGCTGTTGCCGATATGGAGCAACTTAGAGACGCGGCGCTTCGTTCGACATATGCGTATGATCAGACCGCCTATCTCACGAACAACATCGGTCCGCGTCTAACGGGATCCCCGCAGGCCGCCCGGGCCGTCGAGTATGTCGCCGATCAGATGCGAAAACTCGGCCTGGAAGTTACGCTCCAGGAATTGAAGGTTCCGCACTGGGTTCGCGGTGAGGAAAGAGGGGAACTCGTACGTTTTGAGGGAATGGCGCCGAATACGGTCCAGAAGATAGCGCTCACGGCTTTGGGAGGTTCCGTATCGACCGGTGAAGACGGTCTGACCGCGGAAGTAGTCGTCGTAAGGGACTATGACGAATTAAACGCGCTCGGCCGCGAAAAGGTTGAGGGAAAGATCGTCCTGTTCAACGTAAAGTTCGATAGTCGGCTCGCGGATGCGGGCGAATCGGGTGGCGCATACGGACAAGTTACACGTTACCGCGGCGGCGGTGCCTCGGCCGCTGCGAAACTTGGTGCGAAGGGGGTTCTTGTAAGGTCTGCGGGCGGTTCCCAGAACAGGCTGGCGCATACCGGCGGAATGAGATACCAGGATGGCATCGAGAAGATACCTGCAGCTGCGGTCAGTTACGAAGACGCGGAATTGATCGCCTACCTGGTTTCGAAAGGGAACGTTTCAATGCATTTGACGCTCACGCCGCAGACGCTTCCTGACACTACCAGCTATAACGTGATCGCCGATCTGAAAGGGAGCGAGTTCCCGGAGCAGGTTGTGGTCGTATCTGGTCACCTGGATTCGTGGGATCTGGGTACCGGGGCGCTTGACGACGCGGTCGGCGTCGCGACGGCGATGCAGGTGCCGTATCTGATCAAGAAGCTGGGTCTTAAGCCGAAAAGGACGATTCGTGTCGTCGCGTTCATGAATGAAGAGAACGGATTCGTGGGGGCGACAACTTACGCAGACAAGGCTGATATTCCCAACGAATTCGCGGCTATCGAAAGCGATCTGGGAGCGGACCACCCGATCGGGTTCGTTTTTGGCGGTAATAAAGACGCGCTGCCGATGTTGAGGCCCATCAGCGCTGTCCTGGCTCCGCAAGGAGCGTCGTTGATCGATGTCCGGGAGTCAGCCGGTTCTGACATCAGTACGCTCAGCGCGAAGGGGGTTCCTACATTCGAACCCTGGTACGACGCCCGAAGATACTTCAATTACCACCACACCGCGGCCGACACCCTGGACAAGGTAAGACCGGAATGGCTTGCGGAGAACGGATCGGTGATGGCGGTGCTGGCGTACGGACTTGCGAGCCTCGAAACGCCCCTTCCCAGATGACGGGCGGGGTTGCGGGATGTATACTACTTCTTCAACAAGACGCCGCTGGAAACGATATTTCTACAGGTAACAAATGGACAGACCGCCGCCGTATTTTCCGCAGAACTCATTGTCACCCGCTGACGAGAACCGATATAAGAAGTTCAAGGTCATTGTCGGTGCGGCAGCTGCGTTGGGCGTGCTCATCCTCATAGGCATTGTCGTGGGGGGCTACTACCTGGTTTCCTGGCTTTTAGGTTACTAGCGAAAATAGATTCCATGGATACAGGAAAAGGGCCTCTTCCAAAAGAGGCCCTTTCCTTGTGTTTTCGATCTTGATCATCTGCGGTTCTTGTCGTCCCTGCTTTCCGCAAATGCCCTCGCACCTTCCATGGCAAGCTGCTCGGCCTTCGGTAAAAGTTCGACGGCGCTTGCCAGCTGAGGATCGTACTCATTAAAGACCTGGAACGATGTCTGAGAGCCGTACGCGGAAGTTACGAACTCCGTACGGAGCATCCGCTTCACAAACTCTTTTTCCTGGTCGATCTGTCTACCCGGGATCTTGTATTTGTCGACGGCGTATTTCTTAAACGCCGAATATACATTCTCGGTTATCGGGAAATCTTTGACCGTAATGTCGTGATTGAACTTGATCGGCCGGTCTACCTTGTACGCATCGAAGCCGCGCATCTGACCGAACGACATGTCGAGAACGAAAGCAAATATGGGGTTGGTAAGCTTTCGCTGAAACCTTGCGCGCGTGGAGGGGATGGTCGGAGACTTCACAAAAACGTCCGGAGTGATACCGCCGCCGCCGTAGACGGTTCTGCCCGCATCGGTCTTGCGTTCCGCGCCTTTTGCCGCCTTCGGTTTGTCCTTGTCGTCCAGTGATCCGCCGTTGGTGTAGTAATCGTACAAATTGCCGTTTGAATAATCGCGCTGAATGAGCCTGCCAGAGGGGGTTTCATATTTTGCGATCGTAAGTAGCAGCATCGATCCGTATTCGAGATTGAACGGATTCTGAACCAGCCCTTTCCCGAAGGTGTTCTCGCCAACGATCAAAGCCCGGTCGTGATCCTGCAGCGCTCCGGCGAGGATCTCGGAAGCCGAGGCGGTATTTCCATTGACCAAAATGACGATAGGGGTCTTGTCGGGACTGGTGTTGTCGGATGTGTACGCCTGTGAAAAGCCCTGGATCCGGCCTTTCTGCACGAAGATCGTCTGATCTTTCTGAAGAAACGTGTTCGCCACCATGAACGCCTCGCGGACAAGGCCGCCGCCGTTGTTTCGGAGATCAAGTACGAGGTTCTGCATGCCCGCTGACTTCATTTCGCGCATCGCTTCGACGAATTCGTTGAAGGTTGTGCGGTTGAAACCTCCGGTCATCGCTACATACCCGACACCCGGCTTGACCATATAGGCTTCAGAGATCGAAGGGGTAGATACTGCGTCGCGGATTATTTCGACGGTTTCAAGTTTCTTTGTGCCGTAGCGTTCAACGACTACCTTTGCGAGCGTTCCCCTGGGGCCCCGCAAGAAGTCCCTTACCTCGAAATAGGGTTTTCCGAGCATTGACTCGCCGTTGACCTCGACTATCTTGTCACCGTATCTGAGGCCGGCCCGGTTGGCAGGTGCATTATCGAAAGTCGCCTTGATGAATGTTGCGACCACCTTGCCATTCTTGTCTGTAAGGTCGCCGATAGTTGCGCCGATGCCGAAATACTGGGATCGCTGGCTGGTCCGGAATTCCTGGTATTCTTCGGCGTCGAAGTAATTGGAATGCGGGTCGAGCGTGTGGAGCATCGTGTCGATCGCCGACTTGAACAGCGAGTTGTAGTTCAGGTCAGTTCCGCTGACGTAATTGTCCTGGATCACCGTAAGCGCCTCGGCAACGTCACGTTCGACATTTTCCATGCGGACGACCTTCGCGGCATCCGCACCGGTGACGGCGGTACCGGACGGAATGTCCGCCTTGGATACCGAATTCGATTGAGCGTTGGAAACTGCTATCAGGGAAAGTAACGTAAATACAGCGGTACAAAGAACTGATTTTCTAATCACTACAAAAGCTCTCCTGGAAGTGTGGTTGCCGAAAATGCAAATTCTCGAAAAAATGATAACATTGCTTCGAGTAAAAAGCGACACCATTGGTTGCTCATCTGGGCTCCAAAGCTTCAGAATTATCAACATTTTACGGGCACTGTGAAGTCCCGGGCTTACCTCCTCGCGCCGACCGAAGAATGACCCACTTGCTGGAAGTACAAAATTTGCGAACACAGTTTCCGACAAGTTCGGGGCTTGTGAAGGCGGTCGATGACGTGTCGTTCACAGTAGACCGCGGTGAAATGGTGGGTCTGGTCGGCGAGTCCGGTTGCGGGAAGTCGATAACGGCTCTGTCTATTATGCGACTGATCTCGCCGCCCGGACGCATTTCCGGCGGAAGGATCACATTTCGCGGTGAAGACCTTACGGCCGCTTCGCAGGATCGGCTTAGGCAAATACGCGGGAACGATATCGCGATGATCTTCCAGGATCCCATGACCTCGCTAAATCCCGTGTTCACGGTGGGAGAGCAGATATCGGAGGCGCTGCGGCTTCACAGGAAGCTGGGAAAGGCAGAAGCCAGGGAAGCGGCGATCGAAGCGATGAAAGAGGTCTCAATACCTTCTCCGGAGAGGCGCGCAAGTGATTATCCCCACCAGCTCTCCGGCGGGATGCGCCAGAGGATCATGATCGCGATGGCGCTGGCGTGCGATCCCGATCTTCTGATCGCGGACGAACCGACGACAGCACTTGATGTCACGATCCAGGCGCAGATACTCGAACTGTTGAACGACCTTCGTGCGTCCAGGGAGCTTGCGGTTCTACTGATCACGCATGACCTGGGAGTCGTCGCGGAGACGGTTGACCGCGTATGCGTCATGTACACCGGGCGAATTGTTGAAGAGTCGCGGGTGGGAACTTTATTCGAAGATCCGAAACATCCGTACACGCGGGGTCTGCTGAAGAGCGTTCCCAAGCTGAACGAATCCATCCAGGAAAAGAAGTCGCGGCTTTCGACCATAGAAGGTGTCGTACCGAGCCCTACAGAACTGCCCGATGGCTGCCATTTCGCGCCGCGCTGTTCACTCAAAGAAGTCCGGTGCGAACAGGGCGATATTCCACTTTATGATTTGGAGGGCGGAACAAGGGTCCGCTGCGTGCTTTATGGAGACCGTCGAGACTAAGAAAAGAATACCGATAGAAGGGAAAAGTGTGATCCTGCGTTATCCGCATCCTGAGGACGCAGTGGAGTTCACAGGGTCCGCACGCCGAAGCCGGGCACTGCACGCGGGGTTTGTAAACCCGCCGTCAGACGGTGCCGCGTTCATTGGCTATGTGCTCAAGAACGACGAGGAAGAGAACGAGTGTTTCTTGATCATTGAAAAGGACACCGGGGCGATCGCCGGCGCGATCAACGCGAGTCAGATCTTTATGGGACCTTTTTGCAGTGCGTATCTGGGATATTACCTGTTCGAGGGTTTTACCGGAAAAGGATTGATGGCGGACGCGATGAATACGCTCTTGGATTTCCTGTTCGGCGAATTCGGGCTTCATCGGGCGGAAGCGAACATACAACCGAACAATGAGGCGTCGATCCGTCTCGTAGAAATGTGCGGTTTTACAAAGGAAGGGTATTCGAGGAAGTATCTGAAGATCGCCGGCGAATGGCGTGACCATGAGCGCTGGGCGATACTGCGGGAGGATTTTGAACAAGTTGACCGACTTTAAGGACGAGGGCAGAAAAGTCAGGCCGCTCTTGAGTGTTCGCGACCTTGTCAAGCACTTCCCGGTCGAGAACAGCGACGACGTCGTAAAGGCCGTCGATGGCATTTCGTTTGATATTTTCGAAGGCGAGACGCTCGGACTTGTCGGTGAATCCGGCTGCGGAAAATCGACTGTCGGACGCTGCGTGCTGCGACTGATCGAACCAACCTCCGGAACCATCGAGTTCGAAGGCAGCATGATAAACGGTCTTGCCTCAAGAGAGATGCAGAAACTGCGCAGGGAAATGCAGATCATCTTCCAGGACCCTTACGCTTCTCTGAATCCGCGGCTCAGCATTTTCTCGATCGTCGCCGAACCTCTCAAGATCCATCGCATCGGCTCAAAGTCAGACTGGAAAGACCGCGTGGCTGAACTGCTCTCGAAGGTCGGGCTCGATCCGCGGTATATGTCGAGGTATCCGCACGAGTTTTCCGGCGGACAGCGGCAGAGGATCGGGATCGCACGAGCGCTTGCACTCAATCCTAAGCTGATCATCGCCGATGAGCCGGTCTCCGCGCTGGATGTTTCGGTCCAGGCACAGGTCGTGAACCTGATGCAGGATCTCCAGGAGGAACTCGGACTCGCATATCTTTTTATTTCTCATGGGTTAGCGATCGTTGAGCATATATCCGTGAGGGTGGCCGTAATGTACCTGGGGAAAGTGGTCGAAGTTGCCGATTCGGTCGAACTGTACCAAGACCAGAGGCACCCTTACACCAAAGCACTACTTTCCGCGATACCTATTCCGGATCCGAATGTGAGGCGCGAACGGATCGTGCTCTCCGGGGACGTTCCGACACCGATCAACCCTCCTTCCGGATGCCGTTTTCGAACCCGGTGCCCGATAGCGGAGGCGAGATGCGCGGAGATCGAACCGGAACTAAGAGAAACTGCCCCGGGCCGATTTTCGGCTTGTTTGCTGGATGACGGCTATGAGGACGCGCTCCCGTTCGCCTAGCTTTTGAAACGAAAGGGGATTCGCTACCGTAAGAGGCTGAAAAGGCCAACTAATCTCACTTAGACAGGGTCCTTTAAGCAATGGGCTCAGGAGGAACAGTTTATGAGCGAAGAGAACGTATCGGGCGAAGAGCAATGGGAAGCCCCGCCGCCGCCTGAAAAGATCGCGGCCGAACCTGAAGAAGCTTCGGAGATGTCAGAACTGGGAACGGTCGGTAACATCTTCATCGAACCGGGCAGGACATTTGAGGACTTGAGACGCAAACCTCGGTTCATGATCGCATTTTTGATAATTGCGGTCTTGGCAACTGGTTACGCAATCGGACTTCAGCGCAAGGTCGGGGACGAGAATCTGAAACGTGCGATGATCCAGCAGTCAGAAAGAAGCGGTCAGTTTGCGACGCTCAGCGAGAAACAGAAGCAGGACGCTGCGGATATGGGGGTCCGGTTTCAGAAGATCGGCGTGTATTTCACGCCCGTGTTTCTTGCGATCGCGTTCCTCATTGGCGGACTCATCTATTGGGGAGGTATCAAGGCATTCGGAGGTTCCGCGCGGTTTACGCACGGTCTTGCGGCATTTGTTTACTCATCATTGCCGCCTGTCGTTGTCAGCCAGGTCGCCAACGGGATAATGCTTCTTTTGAAACCAGCCGATGAGATCAATTTCCTTACCTCTCAGAGAGGGATGATCCGCGCGAATCCGACGCTGGTCTTTGATAAACCCGACATGCCGGTGCTGATGACCCTTCTTTCGACGTTCGATGTGTTCGTGATCTGGGGTATCGTGCTAGCGGCGATCGGTCTGCACAAGCTCGGGAAGATCCCAAAGGGCTCTGCGTGGACGATCGTGATCATCCTTGCACTGATCAGCCTTACCGCAAGGGTCCTGATCTCGTTCTTCCAGGGAGTTCCGGTCTAAGGTCAAATAGACGTCAGGACGCAAAGAAGGCTGCCGGAAACGGCAGCCTTCTTCAATTCTCACTGAAACATGCTCATTCGTATCGCAGCGATTCGATCGGGTCGAGCCTTGCCGCCTTCCATGCGGGCCACAGACCGAAGACCACGCCGATAAGCACACTCGCGAAGAATCCGAGCGGAGGCGCCCACCAAGGCACGTACGACGGAAATACCATCGCCACAATCAGTGTCAAAAGCCAGCCGATAAGCAGTCCCATAAGTCCGCCGAACCCGGTAAGGGTCGCGGCTTCCGTCAGGAACTGGAGCAAAATGTCGGACCTCTTGGCTCCGATCGCCTTTCTGATCCCTATTTCACGCGTCCTCTCGGTGACGGAAACAAGCATGATGTTCATCACCCCGATACCGCCGATCATGAGGCCTACGGATGAGATCACGAACATCGCGATCGCCACGCCGCGCGTGATGTCGTCGAATTGCTCAATAATGCTCGCCGCAGTGGCGATCGAGAAGTTGTTCGGTTCACCGTAGGGAACCTGCCGGCGAACCCTCAGAAGATCCTGGATCTGATCCTTTCCCTCATCGAGCTTTCCGGGTTTCGCGACGGCCAAGATCTGAAGATCGTCTGAGTTCGGCTTGATACGAAGGCCGGAACCCATAGGCATGTAAATAATGTTGCTTTGGTCGTTGTTTCCGCCGCCGCCGCCGAAAAACTGTTCGCGCTTTTGAAATACTCCTATGATCGTGAACTCGCGCCCTCCGATCTCAAGTTTCTCGCCCAAGGGCGACTCGTTCGGGAAGTAATCCTCGGCTACCGTGGCGCCGATCAAAGCGACGTCTTTCTTGAAATCACTTTCGGTTTGCGTAAACCACCGGCCGGAAACAAGTATCTCTGTCTTCGCCTTTTCAAAGTCAGGTGTGGTGCCCTGAAGATTGATCGCCGAAGAGGTCTTTCCATTCTTGCCTGTGATCAATATCTTACTGCCCCAACGATTACTTGAGACATCCAGGATCGGAACGCTCGTTTCGATCGTGGGGAGTTTCTTGATCGCTTCCGCGTCTTCAACGGTGAGGGGTTTTCGCATCCTCTCCTCGCGACTGCGTCTTCCAAACTGTATTCCGATCTCGTATTTATGCAGGAAAATAGAGTTCGTACCGAAAGACTCGATCTGTTTCTGGACGCCCACATTGATTCCGCTGATGATCGATGAGATAAGCATCACGGTAATAACGCCGATGACCACGCCTACTATCGTCAACACCGACCGGAGTTTGTTGGCGAGAAGTGTGGCGTAAGCCATCTTGACGTTCTCGAAAAATGTCGATCCTACAACTGCTTTCATCTGGTCTCCTTAATCCGCTCGCAACGCCTCGATCGGATCGAGTCTGGCTGCCTTCCAGGCAGGGAAGAGCCCCGCGAGAATTCCTACTCCGGCGGAAACGCCGATCGCAATGGCTGCCGCCCACCACGGGATAACCGTTTGAATGACGTAGGCAGACACTACCATTCCGAGAATTTCAGCTATTATCAGTCCGATAATGCCGCCGATCGCCGAAAGCGTGGCTGATTCGTAAAGAAACTGTTTGAGAATGTCCGCCTGCCTCGCACCGAGAGACTTTCTGATGCCAATCTCCTTTGTCCGCTCGGTGACGGCGACCAGCATAATGTTCATAATGACGATCGCTCCGACAACGAGCGCTATCGCGGGCACGATAAGGATAACGACGAACACCGTTCCAAGGACGCTGTCGCGAAGACCCGCGATCGCATCAGGCGTCAGAATGCCGAAGTTGTCTTTTTCGCCGAACGGAATCTTTCGCTTGATCCGCAGAAGCGTTCGCGCCTGTTCGACGGCGTCGTCGAACTTCTCGTCCGATATCGACTTTCCCTCGAAATAGAGGCCTCTGCGTCCGGTCAGTGCGCCGAACTGCGAGGCGAAGGTCTTTAAGGGGACGATGATGAAGTTGTCCTGCGGCTGGCCGAAGATCGTCCCCTTGGCAACCGCGACCCCGACGACCCGGTACGGAATTCCCCGTATGAAAATCTCCCCTCCGACAGCGGTTGTGCGCGGGAACAGTTCGTCGGCGATTCCTTTTCCGATGTACGCGACCCTGCGGGAATTGTCGTTCTCCGGGTCTGTGAAGAACCGACCCTCGGCGACGTCTACATTATCGATCTGTCCCACGATCGGCTCGTGACCCTGGATTTCGATGTCAATGATCTTCCGTGAACCACGCTTGATCTCAGCGGATTCGCGTCTCGCCTTGCCGCCTATCAACGATATGAGGTCGGCTCTCTCCCTGATGAACTCCAATTCCTCCATCGTCAGATCCTTGTTGCGTCTCTGAGCTTCGGCGAGTGTGTCCGTGTCTTTGAAGTCGCTAAAACTGAAGCGCTGGACAGTGAACGCGTTCGAGCCGACGCCCGCGATCTTTTCGTCTACGTAGTCGTTGAATCCCTGTAGGATCGAGAGCACGAGCATGAACGCCGCCACGGCGATGATCATCCCGAGGAGCGTCAAAAACGACCGGAGCTTATGAACCCAGATCGCAGCGAGAGCAAGTCTAATGGTTTCTTTGAAATTCATTACGCTAAAAAAACAAAGTATATCAAACAGGCGCTGTGGTAATGGACCGCTTTACAAATCTTTACATCGAACGATCGACTTGACCATCATTCGAACCTGAGGGCTTCTATCGGGTCCAGGCTCGAGGCTTTCCAGGCCGGATAAAGCCCGAAAACTATCCCGATCCCCGCAGAAACGAAAAGTCCCATAAGGATCGCCCAAACGGGTATGTACGCCGGCAGCGGGGAATAGGCGTTGATGATCAGACTAAGACCCTCACCCAGCAAGAGACCCAAAAGGCCGCCGATCCCCGTCAAAACCATTGCCTCTATAAGGAACTGCGTGAGAATGCTGACACGCGTGGCGCCGACGGCTTTCCTGATGCCGATCTCCTTTGTCCGTTCAGTCACGGACACGAGCATGATGTTCATCACGCCGATCCCGCCTATCATCAAAGCTACAGCGGAGATTGCGGTTAGGACCAGGTACGTCGCGCTTGTCAGCTGGTTGTAAATGTCCAGAAGCGCGTCCTGAGACGAAACCCCGAAACTATCCGGTGCGCCCAGAGGCACCTGGCGCCGCCTTCGCAGTGTGTCGCGGATATCGGCTATCGCGTCCGGCACATCAGCACGGCTCACCGGTCTCACAATGATCGCAAAGACGATGTCCGGGAACCTCACTTCCGGATAGTACTTCTGAAACGTCGTGAGCGGCACGAAGATCGAATTGTCACGGGACTGGCCGAAGAACGTACCCAGATCTTCCATCACTCCAACGATTCGGTAAACATTGCCGCCGATCTTCACATCCTCGCCGATCGGGTCCTGGGTTTCGGCAAAGAGTGCTTTTACAACATCCCTGCCAAGCACTGCGACGTTCCGGCGTTCCTGAAGGTCGATATCCGTAACGAACCTGCCCTCATCGACGAACTGGGACACTGTGTAATTATAGTCGGGCGTGACACCGATGATGACGGGCGTCTCGGTCTGCTTTTCCCTGTATCTCACCGTCTCTGCAATCTTCCTTATGAATGGAGCGACACCGGCGACGAAATCCGATTCTTGTCCGATGGCTTCTGCATCTTCGATCGTAAGTTCCTTTCTCTGGAGTTCTTCCTGCGTCTTCTGAGGCGAGAAACTCGGACTGAACTTGTTGACAAATATCGTGTTCGAACCCAAAGATTCTATTTGCTCCGCAAAAGTCTTGTTCAGTCCCTGAATGATCGAAACCATTGAAAGGACGGTAAGAACTCCCACCGTCACTCCGAGGATCGTGAGGGAGGACCGCAGCTTGTTTGCCCTGACGGTCGTCCACGCCATAGCCGCGGACTCTTTAATGTCGTCAAAGGTCATCATTCATTCCTCATTGCATCGATCGGAGAAAGCTTCGAAGCCCGCCACGCCGGATACGAACCGCTGATCATTCCGACAACGAAAGATACCGTGACCCCGAGCACCGCGGAACTGGCGTTGATCAAAAGAGGGAAGCCGAGGACCACGGAAAGCAAATACGCGAGACCGTAGCCTGTAAAAACGCCGATCGCACCGCCGACCATTGTGACAGTGACGGATTCGATAAGGAACTGAAGGAGGATGTCCGATTGCCTTGCGCCGACCGCTTTTCTTAAACCGATCTCCTTCGTGCGTTCGGTAACGGAGACCAGCATGATGTTCATCACGACAATGCCCCCGACCACAAGCGAAATGACGGCGACACCGAAAGTCGCGAAGTAAATCCCCGAAGTGGCGTTTTTGTAAATACTGATGAAGGCGTCCTGCGACTCGACTGAAAATCCATCGTCGGTGTCCGAGAAAGTCTTCTTTCTGCGGTTACGCATTATCATCCGCGCTTCATCTTTAGCAGTATCAAAATCACTCGAGTCGCGAACCTGAATGTGAACGGTGATCGAATCGCGCGCGCCGAACATCCGCTGGCCTGCCTCGAACGGCACATATACGAAATTGTCCCTGGAAAAACCCAACACCTTTCCGAAGGGATCGGCGACCGCCAGGATCGTATAGGGCACACCATCGACCCGTATTACTTCACCTATGGCACTCGTAGCTGCCCTGCCGTCGAAAAGGTTGTCGATAATGTCCGTACCGATCACGCAGACATTTCTTCCGGACTGTCCTTCCTGTTCGGTCCATATCCTACCCGCCTGGATCGTGACATTCTCTATGTCGAACATCTCAAGCGAAAGGCCTCGAACGGAGACATTCTCTGCCCTCTTTTCCCCATATTTTACGAGGCTCGTCCCGTTGATGGCCGTACCGACCCGCCAGCAGCTGGAGCAGAGGCGCTTGATCGCATCGGCGTCCTGGTCTGTGACGTCCTTTCGCTTGTTAAACTTGATGAAGTCTTCGCGGGAGGTGATGACAAGCGGCCTCTTTGCCACGCTGAAGACCGTCGATCCCTGAGCCGAAAAGGCGTCAGCAACGGTCGAATCGAGACCGTTGATTATCGTCACTACCGCTATGACCGCGGTGACCCCGACTATTATTCCGAGAAGAGTCAGGATCGTTCTCAGCTTGTTGCTTCGCAGGCTGCCGAGTGCAAGCCGGAACGATTCATGTAGGATCGAGAATGTGGGGACCGTAGCCATTATTTCAAGATAATACGGCAGTTAGGCGGTGTTGGTTATGTTTTCTGAAGGCAAAGACCTGGACTGGGACAGATAGCCGCAAAAGAAGACGCTCCCTGTCATTTACATGCAAATGACAGGGAGCGTTGCGCTCGAAATTTGTTAGGCGGTGCGTGGTCGCCCGCTTTACCTGATCTTCTCGTCCTTTTCGATCTCGCCGTCACGGATCGTTATGACCCGATGAGCTCTTTCTGCCACCTCTGATTCGTGAGTGACGACAATGATCGTGTTTCCTTCCTCGTGGAGTTTTTCGAAAAGGTTCATTATCTCGGCGCTCGTATGAGTGTCGAGCGCGCCTGTCGGCTCGTCGGCAAGGAGAATGGACGGATGGTTCACCAAAGCCCTCGCGATGGCAACCCTCTGGCGTTGTCCGCCGGACAACTCGTTCGGCCTGTGGCCAACGCGGTCGCCAAGTTCGACGGATCTTAGCGCTTCGACGGCCTTTTCGTGTCTATCGCCCGAACCGATACCCGCGTAGATCAGCGGCAACTCGACGTTGTGAAGCGCCGTTGCCCTTGCGAGAAGGTTGAACGTCTGGAAAACGAAGCCGATCTCCTTGTTCCTTATCCGGGCCAGTTCGTCGTCGGACATTTTCGCTACCTGCTCACCATTTATCCAGTATTCGCCCTGTGTAGGGGTATCGAGACAGCCTATCAGGTTCATCAAGGTCGACTTGCCCGACCCGGATGGGCCAATGATGGCGAGGTATTCTCCCCTCCGGACGTCAAAAGACACGTCTCGAAGCGCGTGAAGCTGTTCGTTACCCATCTGGTAGGTCTTCCAGATTCCACGCATCTTGATGAGTGAATTGTAAGGGTGTTCGATTCCGTTGCCGTTTGTTTCAGGATTTTCCATACTCTGTTCGATCAAAGGCGATGCCCGGTCGGAAGACCGGGAGGGCGATCGCCCCCGCCGGTACCGTGTCTCGCGCAGGCAAAAAGCTCGTCAGGACTTGTTGCCCTCGCCCTCCTTTTTCTGTTGTTTCTTGACAGTGTCGCCTTCCTTTAGAGTGTTGAGGATTCGGCTTGGCCCCGTAATGACCTCCTGTCCCTCGTTAAGTCCGCTTGTTACCTCGATGTCGGATTCCCCGGTTATGCCGGTTGTAACCTCAAGGAACTTGACCTTATTTCCGTCAAGCACGAATACGCCTTTGACGGTCTCTTCTTTCTTGCCGTTCTGAGGCTTGGGCTTCTGCTCGCCTTCGTCCGCAGTTTCCCCGGCATTGTCGTCCTTCTTCTTTTCGATCACGGCCTGGATCGGCACGGCCACCACGTTCTTCTTGACATCGGTAGTAATGACCGCCGTAGCGCTCATTCCAGGCCTTAATCCGTCGCGTATTTCGTCCTTCACATCCTTCAGTTCGATAACAACCCTGAATTCCTTCGCTTCCTGGACGTTAATGTTGGTCGAAAGCCCACCGGAGGTCTGCGATTTGCCAACCGCAAGCGGTGTCTTCTGCGTGACCTCGCCGACGAGTTCCTGCTCACCGAAGGCATCGACCTTGACCTTTGCGGGTTGTCCGACCGCGACCTTGTCGATCTCGGTTTCGTCGACCTTCACTTCGACGTTGATGGTGGACATGTCAGCGATCGTAAGCAAGGGAGTTGATGAAAGGTTCGCTGTCGCGAAGGTTCCTACCTTAGAGGGAATATCGGCGATAACGCCGCTTATTGGAGCCACCTGAAGTGTCTTGTCTCGCAGATTCCTTTGGCCCCGTAGATTTGCGGCCTGCTGATTTGCACGCGATTCACTTGCAGACGCAGAGTAGTTTGCGGTCTGAACCCCGCGTCGGGCATCCTTCACGGCCACCGCCTGCTGGTCCGCGCGTGCACGTGCCTCCTTGACCCTTGCCTGGGATTCCGTGACGGCAATGTTCCTCGAAGACAGGTTTGCCTTGGCCGTAGCGACGCGATCCTTCGCCTGGTCGTAGTTCTGCCTGCTCTCGGCGCCGGCCTCGACCAGTTCCTCGACCCTCTTTAATTCACGTTCAGCAGCCCGGAGTTCGATCTCCGCAGTCAAAGCGCCCTGCTTCGACTGGTTAACCGCCTCATTTGCCGTGTTGACAGCTGCCTGGGAGGCATTCAGGCCTTGTTGGGCCTGGGAGAGCTGGTTTTGCGCGGCTATGACCTGGGTCCTGCTCGCCTGGACATCCTCCCTTGACGCCTCAAATGCGGCGAGCTGAGCGTCGGTGTTCGACTGAAGCTGATTAGGATCTAACCTGACGAGTTGCTGGCCCTTATCAACAGAATCACCTTCCTTGACATAGATCTCTTCGATCCTTCCCTGAACCTCGCTCGTGAGGTTAATGAACTGGATTGGCCTGATCTCTCCGGGAGCTGTGACTGTTGATCGCAGTTCGGCCTGTTTCTTGGTGGCGACAACGGTCACTTCAGGCGCGTCCGATCTCGTCGCGTAGACGCCAATAACGATCGCGATAGCCAGCACGGCCAATAAACCTATTCCAATAAAGATTTTACTCTTACGGCTAAGTGCCATTTTTTCTATTTCCTCGAGTGTTTAATAAAAAGTAACAGAGCTGTTTTATCGAAGCCCTTCAGATCTGTTGTAACATCACCACGAAGGTACGAAGACCCTGACGCGTTGGTTTCAAAAAAAGGGGACTAAGTTCACGTTTTCGGATAGCCGTTTTTCCGGCCGCCCAGCCGGGCAGGGAAGGCACGTTCCAAATGGCAAAATCCTCTTTAGCATTTACGAACTACAATTTACAAGTTAAAATACCGATGCAATTTCGTATAGAACGCTATTTTGGTTAGATAATTAATGAAAATGATCGTCTGTCAGACTTGTGGATCGCAAAATCTTGACAGTTCCCAGTACTGCGACGAATGCGGGGATTCTCTGCAGAAGTACAGCGCACCGTCGTCAACCGACCCTTTAAGGGGATCCGACTCGGCCGAGGAACAGCCTGGAGTCGAGATTCCCGTGTTTCAATCGGCAAGCGTCACTTCCTTGGGGATTCCCGCGATCGAGGAAGAGACCAGCGTAAGCACCCGATCGGAATCCCAGTCCGGGGAGGAAGGCGAAGACGCCCTCTCTCCACTTGCCGGTATGAAGAAGGTGCACGCCAAACTGGTTATTGAGCGAGGACAGGCGATAGGAACCGAATTCCCATTGTCAGTTGAAGAGTCGAACATCGGCCGTTGGGATGCAGATAACGGGGTGTTCCCGGATGTCGATCTTGACGCGCATGATCCGGAAGCGAAGGTGTCGCGCAGGCACGCCCGAATACTGTTTAC
>JAHEEZ010000188.1 GCA_024640445.1 Acidobacteriota bacterium
CCCGATCGTGAAGGACTCGGAAACACATCTCAGGCGAACCCAGTACTACAAGAATCTCTTCGACAAGCAGACCGGCTTTATGCGCCCGAAGCAGAACGGCAACTGGATCTCGCCGTTCTCGGAGAACGAGGTGACTTTCCATTTCACCGAGGCGAACTCGTGGCAGTACACCTTTCACGTCACGCAGGACGTCGCGGGGCTGATCAGACTTTTTGGCGGAAAGGAGAAGTTCGCGGCGAAGCTCGACGAGCTGTTCACTACCGAATCGAAGCTCGAAGGCCGGGATCAGCCGGACATCACGGGCCTGATCGGGCAGTACGCTCACGGCAACGAACCGTCGCACCACATCGCATACCTTTACAACTTTGCCGGACAGCCCTGGAAGACGCAGTACTTCGTCAGGAAGATAATGGATGAGTTCTACAAGCCGCAGCCCGACGGTCTGATCGGCAACGAGGACTGCGGCCAGATGTCGGCGTGGTACGTAATGAGTGCCCTTGGATTCTATCCGGTCAATCCCGGCGATCCCACGTATCAGATCGGGACACCGCTCTTCAGGGAAGCGAAGATACACCTAGAGAATGGGAAGGCTTTCGAGATCATGAAGAGCGGTGATGGTATCTACGTTGCGTCGGTGATGCTCAACGGCAAGCCCCTTCGTAATTCGTTTTTTGCTCACGAAGACCTATTGAAAGGTGGAACGCTTGAGTTGGCCATGTCGAAGGAAACGGTGAAGAACTGGTTCAGCGAAAGCGCCCCTGTTCCGGTCGGCGACTCATTCCCGCCTGTCCCGACGATCGCCGGCGACCGCGTTTTTGAGGATTCGACCGAGGTGACTATTTCGTCGCCTGAAGAAGGGTTCAGGATCGTGTACTCGGTCAGCAGCGCCGGAGACGGGCCGGTTGAACCTGCGAAGTTGTACAAAGGACCATTTACCGTCTCCGAGAGCAGTGTTGTCACGGCGGTGACCGTTGGAGTGAACGGCATTCAGAGCCTGACCGCTGAATCGATCCTCAACAAAATGCCGCATGACTGGGACGTCACGCTGATCTCAAAGTACGGCCGGCAGTACACCGGCGGAGGCCCCAAGGGATTGATCGACGGCCTCCGCGGCACGACGAACTTCGCGTCCGGCGAGTGGCAGGGATACCAGGGACAGGATTTTGAGGCAATTATCGATCTGAAGCGCCCGACGAAGATCTCGAAACTCGGCGCGGGATTCCTGCAGGTCGCGAGAAGCTGGATCTGGATGCCGCGGTCCGTTTCCTTCGAGGTTTCCGATGATGAGGTTTCGTGGCGAAAGGTAGCCGAGATCGAGATCAATTTCCCGGAACGCGAGATGGAGCACACAATCCGCGATTACGTGAAATCGATCGACCCGGTGACGGCGAGATATGTCCGTGTGAAGGCGGTGAATTTCGGAAAGCTTCCTTCGTGGCACCCCGGCGCAGGATACGACGCATATATCTTTGTGGATGAGATCTTTATTGAATAGTGTACCGTGCGCTGAAGCGCACGGCTAAGATACATCGTCCCTACGGGACGGAATTCGGACTCGCTATTTTCTAACGCTCAAGCGCACGGATAATTTAAGTCGTTAGTGAGCGAAGAACCCAAATTCTCTTTGCGACCTTCGCGTTTAAGACTTTCCCCAAAAACGGACGATAAAACAATGAAAAGAACTCTTTACATACTGATACTCACCATTCTCGTTCTCCCGCTCTATGTGAGCGCGCAATCCCTCGAAGACAAACTCAGGGAGATCGACACGTACGCAGAAAAGGCGCGAATCGACTGGAACGTGCCCGGGATGGCCGTCGCCATCGTCAAGGACGACAGGGTCGTTTTCGCGAAAGGCTACGGAATCCGCAAACTTGGCACCAACGAGATGGTGGACAAGGACACGCTGTTCGCGATCGCCTCGAATTCGAAGGCATTCACAACGGCGAGTCTCTCTATCCTGATCGACGAAAAGAAGATCGGCGGCTGGGACGACAAGGTCTCCAAATACCTTCCGTGGTTTCGGCTCTACGCTCCCTACGTCGACGAGGACCTGACCATTCGCGACCTGGTCTCGCACCGCGTTGGACTGGACACGTTCAGCGGCGACCTGCTCTGGTACGAGACGAGCTATTCCACCGAAGAGGTCCTGCACCGCCTCCGTCATCTCAAACCCGTCCGGGGCTTCCGCGCCGGATTCGGCTATCAGAACCTAATGTTCATGGCGGCGGGGGAGATAGTCGCAAAGGTATCCGGAAAGACCTGGGCTGAATTCGTGAGCGAGAGGATACTGCGGCCGCTGGGAATGAAGAGGACAACGACGAGCGTACGCGATCTGGGAAACAATGCGGCATGGCCGCACAATGAATCCGGCGGTAACGGAATGCGGGTCCTGCACCGAGGTAATGTCGATAGCGCTTACGCCGCAGCGGGATTGAACTCATCGGTGGCGGACCTTGCGAACTGGCTGAGACTGCAGCTTGGAAACGGTAAGTTCGAAGGCAAACAGTTAGTCAGCGCGGCGAACGTGTGGCAAATGCACCAGCCCGCGGTCCTTCTTCCGATCAGCCCTGGAAGCGCGGCGTTCGTCCCTTCGAAGCATTTCGACACCTACGGCCTTGGCTGGAATGTCTGGGATTACAACGGAAGAAAGGTGATCTCGCACGGAGGCGGGCTGGACGGGATGATCTCAAAGACGGCGCTGATGCCGGAGGAAAACCTGGGTCTTGTAATCCTGACGAACAGCGAAAACTCGGTTCCGACAGTTCTCCAGTACAAGATCTTTGACGTCTTCACCGGGGCGAAGGACCGCGACTGGAGCGCCGAGTACCTGGCATTTAGCAAGAGAGGTGATGCCGCTGCCGCCGCCAACGAAAAGAAACTGAATGACGAAAGGGTCGCGGGAACATCGCCGAGCTTAAAACCTGAAGGCTACGCCGGAACATACGCCGACGAAATGTACGGAGACGCAGAGATTTCGGTCGAGAACGGAAAGCTCGTGCTTAGCCTCAAACCGGCACCGAACTTCGTCGCGGATCTCGAGCACTGGAACTACGACACGTTCCGCATCCGATGGAGGCCGAGCGTGGCGTACAACTTCCCTCCGGGATTCGTGATCTTCAAGCTCGACAAGAACGGCAGGACGGACGATTTGATCATAGACCAGCCCAACAATGACTTCTGGTTCTACGAACTGAAGTTTATGAGGAAGGACTGAGGGGATGATACGCTTTCCGTGCGGGTGTGTCTTCATTGCGTAGCGATGCCGTATCTTAACCGTGGCCTTCAGGCCTTAAAGATGCACAGTCCTCTTTCGTCCCGTAGGGACGCTGTATCTTAGCCGTGGCCTTCAGGCCTTAAAGATGCACAGTCCTCTTTCGTCCCGTAGGGACGCTGTATCTTAGCCGTGGCCTTCAGGCCACGGTTCGCGAACGTTTCGGATTGGTTAGTCGCGTAGCGAAGTTCCTCCGCCGTGAACGCCGCTACGCGGCTGGGGTCTCGTTTCATTTGAATTCCGTGCGCTGAAGCGCACGGCTACGATATGTCGTCCCTACGGGACGCCCGGACTTTCGAAAATGCCAGGGAGTTTGATCCTTCTTGCCCATTCTGCGTGAACCCATCAAACTCGACAACCGTGGGCGTTTGTGGCAGAATTTCCCATTGCGAAAAAATCAAGGAAATTGCTTATCAATTAAGGAGAGTTTGAAGTATTGATGTCTGAGAACGAAATACAAGAAACCGCTGAAGAATCCGTGAACGGTACGGCGCCGGAAGCGGCGGCGGAAACTGAAACGGCTTCAGTTGAGGTTGAAGCTGCATCGGAAACTGAAACGGCTTCAGCTGAGGTTGAAGCTGCATCGGAAACTGAAACGGCTGAGGCCGCTGCCGAGGCGGAAGAGATCTCGTATCACGCTGTAGAAAAGGAAGGCGAAATTAGCGCGATTTGGGAAATGCAGGGTAAGAAGCATTTGCGGACCATCAGCGCCCGTTCGGGCGAGGGCCAGAAGATCCTTAGCCTCTTCACCAGCGAGATCCACGAGACTGACAGCCCCGGGCTTGGCGACAATTCGGAAGCTACCGAAGAAGCGACGGCATAGGCTGCCAACAAGAGAATTAGAAAGGCGGACAGGTGGAGTGTAGGTTCACTCGGCCAGTCCGCCTTTGTATATTGCTTCGCCAATTCCATCAGGCTACATCTTCGCGCCTGACTCCCTCGATCTCCAGCACAAGATCCGCACCGTAACATCCCGCTGGCGTCTGATATCCAACGCAATATTCACCGTCCAGAATTCTTTCGGCGATCTTCAGCGCCGTGAGCATCGTGAACTTGTAACCTTCGGGTCCGAACTGCCTGGCTTCAACGGAGTTTCCTTTGGCATCCACCGCCCTTCCCCAAAGAAAGGTCTTACCTTTTTCCCGCTCTTTCTCGTCAGGTCCTCCCTCCGGTATCTGGTTCTGAAGAATGCTCTGGACGGGGCCCGTCGCAAGAAGCCATCCAATGTACCGGCTTAGCCGCAGCATCCTCAGCTGCGCTTCGGGGATCACAGTGAAAACACGTATGTCAGGTATCCCCGTTGTATAGAAAGCCGTCGAGACATCGCCCCAGGGGATGGTCACTGCGGTCTTCGTCATCTCTCCGAAGTCAATTTCCATTGTCTGCCATGCCGCCGGGACAGACGTGATCTTTCCTTCCTTCCGGATAGCTCCGCCCTTGCCGACGTTCATCGTCATCGTCGCCTGGGTTCCGTGCGAGATCCTGCCTAATCCGTAGAACGCGAGGGTCAGATCGACCGCCTCCGGCATTCTCTCGCTCAGGTGCTTCGCGAGCGAGTCCGACGGAACGACATCGAATCCAACCCCTGGCATCACCATTATCCCGGCCTCTTTCGCAGCAGCTCCGCACGCGGCCATTGCTTCAAAAACCGCAATCTCTCCGGTGATATCAAGGTAATGCCGCCCGGTCCTGAGGCAAGCACCGACCATCGGCTGTGAAGTGATCGAAAAAGGACCCGCGCAATGGATCACGAAATCCACTTCTCTCAGCGCAGAGTCGAGGGCGGTTTCATCGTCCAGGGAAAAGGCCCTGAACTCGAGTCCGAGTTCCGACGCCAGCGGCTCCAGCTTCTCGGCGCTGCGTCCGGCAAGAATCGGTTTCATCCCCCGCGCCGCGGCTTCCCTCGCTATCAAATCGCCCGTGTAGCCGTAAGCGCCGTAAATGAGAAAGTTCTTCATAGCTTAATCTGCTCCGGAAAGGATACGTATTACTCGTCCGACCCTGCCGTCGGAAAGCCTGACCTTGATCCCGTGCGGATGAAATGCCGAGCGTGTGAGAATATCCCGCACCTCACCCTCGGTCTCACGTCCGGACCTTTGGTCCTGCTTCATTACGACCGCGACCTTCAGCCCGGCCCTTATGTTCTTTCGTTCTCTGTGGGGCATTGTCACACTAAAATCATCTGTCGGCAAAAAGAATGTACCTGACGATGAAGTCACGGATCTTCTTCCGATTCGTCTTGCGATACCCCTCATAGGCGTCGCCGAAGTGGTCATAGGGCCTTAGAAGAAGGATGTATGATTCGAGAAGGCCTTCGTCGTCAAGCCTGATCAGGTTCACGAGCCCTTGGTCGGGGTAACGGACCTTGCCCGCCCTGAGGTCCTGTCTGAAAGCGGTCGCGACGCTTTTCCAGGCGGCAAGTTCGGTGGAGAACTTCGGCAATTCAGCGCCGGAAGGCGAAACTCCCGGCTCCAGTTTGTTGCGGGTCTTCGTATATTCCCGCCAGTGGAGCGTTCCGTCATCTTCGCGAAGAAGCTTTTCATCGATCTTTATCGTGCCGCCGATCTCGTTTCCGGGCGGAACGATCTCGTAAAAGCCGAATTTTTCCTCAGCCTCCTCCGCCCATTGGCTGAGGCTGGACCAACCCATACGGCCGTACGGGTCGGCGATTGCGGCGTCGATGAACTTCTCCCTAGCCTCGGCATATCTTTTCTGAAAAAGAAGCGAGTCTCCCCAGAAACGGTGCGCCATTTCACGATCCGGGTCCAGGTCCACGGCTTTTGCGAACAGAGGCTCCGCCTCCTTGTACATCTTTCGGGCATAGAAACAGTCACCCATGAAGAGCACCGCCTCATAATTCTTCGGGTCTAGTTTGTGCGCCTTTTCATAGAACTTGTAAGCGTTCTCGTAGTCACCTCTTCCGAAGTAGGCCTCTCCTTCCCGAAGCGCCTTCTCGACCTCCGGGTCCGCCGCCTCGAAGTTGTCCGAGCCGTCAGCATCTTCGAACTGGTCGAGCAAATCAAGCGCCCGAACATTGTCCGTGCCGAGCTGCTGTGCGCGCTTCAGGGCCTTAAGGCCCCGCGCCTGCTCATCTTTCCGCTCTTCCGGAGTCGCGAGAACAACCGAATTCTGTATTATCGCGATCCCAAAATGTGCCCAAAGATCGGCATCGTCAGGATAGGAAAGGATTATCTTTTCGAGAATGGGTAGCGCGTCGAGGTACTTGTTCTCGTTGATGAGGCGGACAGCTTCCTCACGATCCGGATCAACCTCCTCGTCCTGCGCCCGGATCTGCGGGCCGGCAAACAGGACCAGAAATGCGACTATCGAAAATGCGATGGCAGGTCGCAAAGCCCGTGGGAATGATGACGGCATAGTTTTACTCCTTGTATTACCTATTTGAATCAAAAGTCTATCCGCGCGGGATTTTCGGTGTCAACGGACTACCCGAACAGTCGGAAACCATTATGGCGGCATTCAGCAAGACGGTCGAGAAATTCAGACCTGTCGATCTCTTTCGCGCCAAGAACCTCGAAATGCGGTGTCATCACCTGTATGTCAAGCCATTCAGCGCCCTTGCTATCAAGGAGTTCTACTAGATGCAGCAGAGCGAATTTCGAAGCATTCGAACTCCTGAAGAACATGCTCTCGCCGCAGAACAGGCCGCCCGCGTCCACACCGTAAAGGCCGCCGGCGAGTTTCTCACCGTCCCAGACCTCGATGCTGTGTGCCTCGCCCATGCGATTCAGCTCCGTGTAGACATCTATAAATTCTTTGGTTATCCACGTCCCCGCCTCGTGTGTACGTTTTGTTTTCGCGCACGCGGTTATCACCTTCCGAAAAGCCTTATCGACTGTGATCGTGAACTTTGTATTCCTGTAAGCTTTTGCGAGGCTCTTTGGCACACGGAGGTCCTTGAATTGAAGGATCGCCCGCTTTTCGGGACAGAACCAGGGGAGCGGAAGTCCCTGGATATGCCACGGGAAGATCCCCTTGGAATATGCTTCGAGCACATTCTCAACGGTCAGTTCTTCGCCAAACGACACGATGTCGGTGGCGTTGAAATAGTACTCTCCGA
>JAHEEZ010000189.1 GCA_024640445.1 Acidobacteriota bacterium
CTGATGGAAATAGTGTCAGTCATTCTAGTCTCCCGCTGCCAAAACATACATCATTTTCCGGCACAGGTAATTCGGCGTTTACTAAGAAACAGAGGAGAATTCTTCTGAATCTAAAAATCAAATTAGCGGCGATATTTGCAATGCTCGCAATGACGATCGGTTTGTTTTCATCAACTCCATCGGTCTTGGCGAGCAAAGGCTCCCAGAAAGTGGAAGGCAATGAAAACGTTGTCAATAACGGGAACGCGACAACGAGCGGAACAATAAGGCAGGCCGGGCGATAGTCCGGCCATTTGTCCTTTCAACTATGCTTTTCCCGTTTCACCAAATAGACAAACTGGGTTCCTGAGGCGGTCTTTATTGTCCCTTGACAGGTGGAAATCTCTGGAACATAATGTTCCTGAAATCGAATTTCAATATCTTTTATTATTATGAATCGCGATCAGACAGGGAAGAAATTGGCTCCAATACTCGGGAACGATCAGAAGATCGAGGTGGCCATTGAAGACGATACGACAGTAATCAAATTGTTCAGCTGGGTTGAAGGGCTTGGCTGGAGCTGCCAAAAGACGGTTGGTCTCGAATCTTCGCTTCTTGACGACCTTCACAGATCGCTTGCGGCCGCACGCAGAAAGGTTAATAGAAACAGTGGTGACGCGGCTCCCGGAAAGCTCATCATGTTTCCCTCCGTCTCCTAGTCTTCTACCCAATGTCGAAAACAAAAACGGGAAGGGAACCGCGGTTCCCTTCCCGTTATTTTTGTGATCTGGAGGATGTGTCAGCCCACTTCCCTAAGCACGATCTTGTCTGAAGATATCGTGGCCTTTCTCTCGGAAGTGAGTTTTTCTAGCTCTTCGATATGGACCTGTTCATCTGCGATCTGGGCTTCGAGCCAGAATTTGGTCGGAAGATCTTCATCGCCACAAGCCTTCCATGCGGCCATATACGCCGACATAGCCTCACGCTCTAGCTCAAGGTCCTGAAGCAACATTTCCTTAAGTTCAATCGATTGCCTGATCATCGCCGGTTCGACCGTCGGCACGCCGCCGAGAGCAACGATCTTATCGCCGAGGAATTGCGCGTGCTTGTGAGCTTCTTCCGCCTGGTCGCGGAAGAAATCCCTGAACACCTCACGATCCGGACCGGTTACAAGATAACTATGCTGCGAATACTGGATTACCCCCGTGAGCTCAAAGCTCATAGCGCCGTTTAACTGATCAATAAGTTCGTTTGTCGACATAATCTTCCCCCTGCATTAACGCGAGTTAACCGTAAACCTACCAAACGGATCAAATGATGTCAAACTAAGTCGTTTATTTACAGTATGTTCGAAATGACATTCATTTTCACCTTCGCTTCGCCGTTGACGCCAATGTCGATCTTTCTTAATAAGGAAAGGGCCGTCCCGCAATGCGCGGAACTGCCCTTCCCTTTATCTTAAGTATGGCAATCTTACGTCACGACACCGCCATCCACGACGATTACCTCCCCGTTCATATATGAATTCCGGTCGCTGCACATAAACGCCGCGAATTCCGCGAGTTCTGCCGGTTGACCCAGCCTTCCCAGGGAGACCCAGTCGCCGTGAGCTTTTAAGAGTCTTTCAGGAAGCGTGTTTCCGAGGTCGGTATCGAAAATCCCGGCTGCGATCGCGTTGACCGTGATCCCGAAATTAGCCGCTTCCCTTGAAAGGCATTTCGTAAACCCGATCATCGCCGCCTTTGAGGTCGCGTAGTGCACAGAGGTAGGAAGTGCGGAGATTGCACCGATAGAAGTGATGTTCAGGATGACACCCTTCCTCAGCCTGATCATTCTTTTGTAGAAAGGTTTGGTTACAGCAAAGAGGCTGTTCACGTTAGTATCGATCACCCAGTCCCATGACCTGTCGGTCGTGGTCGCGAAGTTGTCAGCTTTGTTCACGGCAGCGTTGTTGACGAGGATATCGATTCCTCCCCATTCTTCGGCTATCTCGCGCGCGACCTTCTTCAGCTCGACCCTGTCGGTGACGGAGACCTTGTATGATAAGCAACGGCGTCCGTACGCCTTCACTTCTTCACTCACCTTCTCAGCAAGGTCGTCTCTTTCGTGATAGTTGAAAGCGATGTCCGCCCCTTCGCGAGCGAAAATCCTGCAAAGCGCCGCCCCTATCCCGCGTGTTCCACCGGATATGAAGGCCCGTTTTCCTTCCAATAACAAACTCAAATTATCGTTCTCCGAATGATTGCACAAGAATTACTTATACCAAACAGAAAGGGTAATGAAATTGCCCATACGTGACAAGTTGCAAAACCAAGAAAGTTCAGAATTCGGCGCAGTGATAATCATTCAGCCATCGCAACGTCAGGGTTAGTATTGCTTGGTCGTTATCGAACGGAATGGATGGTATTCCGCTCCGGTTTCCAGGACATCCCACAGCAATTTGGAGCGAACATCTAACCCGAACGGCAGATTTTTCCTGGTCTTCTTTCTAAATTGTGGTGTTGGGCAGGTTACAAGATCAGGCCTGTTGACTCGCCGGGGAAGCGAGAGCATCCGCGTTCGCCTGCGCTGCAGGCAGCAATGCAGTGATTTCTCGAACTATGTTTTGCGTCGAATTCGGAATGGCGAGTTGCGCAACAGCTTCCTTCATCTGGGAGTACTTAATCCTGTCTTCAAGAAGAGTCCGCACGATCGGGACTATGTCGGTGGTCCTTTCAAGCAGTACCCCGGCTCCACGCTTAGATATTAGGTTCACAGTTCCCGCTTCCTGAGGCATCGGGGGAGTCGTGGCATCGGCGATGATCGGCAAATTGCAGGCCACCGCTTCAAAGGTCGTCAGGCCCCCTAGCTTGGAAACCATGACGTTCGCGGCCTGCATGATCTTCTCAACCTCGTCCGAATAACCTATTACCTTTACCGGGAACTTTGCCGTCTTGGCAACTTCCTCAGCTTTGTTTTTCAGATCAACATTCTTTCCGGCAAGGAATATTGCCTGGACGTCGAGTTCCCCGCCGACGAGTTCCCGGAAGATCTTCAGCATCTTGACGCCTCCAAAATATCCGGCATTTACAAAGACCGTGAATTTCTCTTCATCCAGCCCATAAGCCTTGCGCGCTGCCCGAGCGTCCTTTTCATCAACGGGACGAAATTCCGGTTTGATCGGCATTCCGGAAATCTTGATCTTAGAAGCATCGACGCCGTAATCGATCAGCTGCCGCCTCGCGTCGTCATTCGCGACCAGGTAGAGTGAAACGTCCTCACACGCCCAACCCTTCCAAAAACCGTAACAAGGGTCGGTCACCACTGTAACCAGAGGGATCTGGTCGAGCAGATTCAGTTCCCGAAGTATTCTCGCGAAGATGTGCTGAGTAAGGGGGTGAACACTGACAACGATGTGCGGACACCACTTTTCGAAATGGCCTTTCACATAAACAATGCAGCGATTCAAGAAGAACGGTCGCATCTCAGGCCGAAAGCGGTTCACGACCCAGTAGAGATACTTCATCCAGTGCTGCTTGTATTTCAGGATCCAGTTGTAGACCCTGACAAGTTTGTCAGTAATATGGTGAGAGTCCTCGACAGCCCTCATCACGCGGACTGCGACCGATTCTCCCTGCCAGAACCTGTTCAGTCCTTGGGCAAGGGCTTCCGCTGCCGAACGGTGTCCGCCGCCGGTGTCGGATGAAATGATGAGGATCTTCGGAGTATTCGGCTGCATAAACTCAGGCCTTTACCGTAACACCTCCGTGGGCGGGCGCCTGGCTCCCAAGCTTCTTGCTCGCCTTCTTCATATCCTTCTCAAGCTTCTTGATCTTGACGAGATGTCCGGGATTGAACGGAAGACTCGGGTAATAGCAGTTCGATTCGTGTGTGCAAAAACAGCCATCGGCCGCCTTCTTTCGCCGTGCTTCCATTGCCGGCGACTTCCAGGCACGCTGAAAGTCCCATTCAAAATCGCGGAGATTCCCTGTCGATTCCAGGTTCTCACAGGAAGATATTGTCCCCTCGTCGTATATAACTGCCCCGGCGGTTCCCGCGTAGCATGTTAACTGGGCCTTTGACTCTTCCATCGTCTTTACGATCAGACCATGCATGTAAATATCGACCGCGGCCTTGAAGAATCCTGACTTACCCCCGTAGTTGTTCTTGATCGCCGAGTTCCTGACATCGTCTAGGATCATCTTCGAAAGCGTCGAATACCTTTCGTGATCGAACTCAAGCTCGGAAGGATCATTTGAAGGAGGACGGATGTAGTTGATGTTTATCTTATCCGGCCTTAAGTCATGCTTGAGAAAGTCGTACCAATCAAAGATCGTGTCCTGGTTGGATCGCATAACGCACGTGCAGGTCTGGATATCCAGGTTCGGGTACTCTTTCTTCATCTCCTGAAGCGTACGAGCCGTGTGGATCGCCTTGTCCCAACTGCCCTCTTTTTGCCTGATCTTCTCATGCGCTCCCTTCATTCCATCTATGCCGAGCGCCACGGTGACCTGCAAATTCGGGTTCTCTTCAAGAATTCGCGTGACATCCGGGAAGATCCTGGGATGGATCTGGCCGTTCGACATCAAATAGACCGACTCAAGACGATTGTTTCGATAAAATGCGTTACAAATCTCCGGAAGGTCCTTTCGAGTGAAGGGTTCACCACCCGCGAGAACAAGGACTCCGAGATTCCCTCCAAGGGTCTCAGAGATCTTCTCGATCTCGTGTGTCTTCATCTGAAGCTTTTTTCGCGGGCGATCATTCAATTCGTCCGTGAAGAAGCAATGAGTGCACCGCATGTCGCAAACCGACGTGACAAGAATGTTCAGAAACACAGGCGAGAACGTCTTGCCCATCGCCATGCTTGCGTACCGCTTGAATATCTCTTTTGTTGTGAAATCCATCTTAAAAACCTTTAATAATCAACAGGTAATACCTTGTAACTTTATCTTACGCAGGCAAGTTAGAGCAAGGACGTCAAATCAGTTAGAATGGGCGAATGTTCCGCAGGGTTTATCTCGACAACGCCGCAACAACACCAGTGGACAACAGGGTCCTCGAGGCGCTTTTGCCGTATCTTACCGAGAAGTTCGGAAACGCGTCCAGCATTCACTATTACGGTCAGGAAGCGCGTTCTGCGGTTGATCGCGCGAGACACGAGACATCTCTGCTTATCGGCGCTCGACCGAACGAGATAGTTTTCACATCCGGCGGCACGGAATCCGATAATTTGGCCATACGGGGAGTCGTCGAGGGAAACAGGCGGCACGGATCGCATATCGTGACCACAGCTATCGAGCATCCGGCGGTCGCCGGTGCGTGCGCAAGGCTTGAAGAAGCGGGATGTGACGTTACACGTGTCGGAGTTGGAAGTGACGGCCGAGTTGTGCCGGAACAAGTAATGTCAGCCGTGCGCGAAGATACTGTACTCGTTTCCGTAATGACCGCGAATAACGAGATCGGTTCTCTCCAGCCGGTTGCTGACATCGGTCGGGCTGTTAAGGAATTGCGGGACGCCGGCAACAAGATCTGGTTCCATACCGACGCAGTCCAGGCTGTCGGTAAGATCGCTGTTGATGTCGATGAACTGGATATTGACCTTCTTTCGATGTCCGGCCACAAGATCTACGCGCCAAAAGGAGTCGGCGCGCTGTTTGTGCGAAAAGGAGTCAGGCTTGCCTCTCAGAACCTCGGAGGCCATCAGGAACGGGGGCGCAGAGGTGGAACTGAGAATGTCGCGTTAATAGCTGCACTCGGCACGGCCTGCAGACTGGCGTCCAAAGAGATCGATGCAAATGCAGATCACATTCTGCGTTTGAGAGATAGGTTTGAAGTCGGTGTCCGAAAGCTGATACCAGAGATAGCGATCCATGGCTTTGACTCAGAACGACTGCCTAACATCTCAAACATCTCTTTCAGGGGTGTGGAAGGCGAGGGAGTCCTCATAAACCTCGACATGTCCGGAATCGCGGTTTCTACAGGCTCCGCCTGTTCTTCAGGGAGCATCGAGCCTTCGCCTGTTATCGTCGCGCTCGGGGTCGATGACGATCTGGCGAGAGGGGCGGTAAGGTTTAGTTTTGGTAAGTACAACACGGATGCGGACGTGGACTATCTCCTCGGGGTGTTGCCGGCGGCGGTCGAGAACCTCAGAAAGCTGTCTCCACGGTTCCGGACCGCCCCCGGCTCTTAAGTGTGAGGTGGTGAGGACCACACTTAAGTGTTTGCGGGTTTCCTAGTACCTGAAAGTGAGAGAATCAATCCTTTCGGTCTTCTACGAAATACCTCGCAAGTCATAAGAAGCGCTCGCATTGTGTGGGAGTTCCCGGACCCAAAAGGTCGAAAAAGGTCCGGGCTTTCAATGAACACGCTCCTTATGCTTCAATCATAGGGACGTGCGCCAAATTAGTCTTTAATCGTTCTGAATTTTTCTTAATCAATCTTAATCGTCAGGAATCAATTGGATTTTGTGCATATAATCGGATGCACGATCTACCCATACCTTTTAACACTTGGAGGTGCACAAACCGATGGAAGGCACCAGGAACAGGCGAGATCAATCAACTGCGACAATACTGAAGTTCGGCAATTTCATGCTGAACGATAATGAAAGGCGGCTCATACATTCCGGAAAATTTCTGGATATCAAGCCCAAGACCTTTGAAGTACTGCTCTATCTTGCCGATAACGCCGGACGGACGGTCTCAAAAGACCAGATCCTTGAGGACGTTTGGGAAGGAAATTTTGTTGAAGAAAGCAACCTGGCAGTGCACATATCCAGGATCCGCAAGATCTTTGAAACGGTAGGCGCCGAAGACGTAATCTTTACCGTTCCGGGTATTGGATATCGGTTCGTAGCGAAGGTCGAAGACTGCAGCTGGGAAGAATGGGAGAAAGCGACGTCGGAAGCCGGCCCTTTTCTCGAGCCGTTCAACGCAGACGACAGGTGCGAATCGATTGCAGTTCTGCCGCTGCTCAACGAGAATGGGGACGCCGAGATAGACTACCTCGCCGACGGCATCACTGAGGCCCTGATCAATAACCTTTCGTGCCGGCCTAACCTAAGGGTCCTCGCGCGTAATACCGTCTTCCGGTTCAAGAACCAAAACGTGGATGTAGGCGAAGTCGGACGACAGCTGAACGTCGATACCGTATTGACTGGAAGAATTCGCGTGCTAAAAGAAAATATCGCGCTCGGGGTCGAGCTCTGCTCGGTAAGCGATGGAGAACAGATCTGGGGCGCACAGTTTAACCAAAGTTTTGAGGAGATATTCCGGCTTCAGGACGAGATTACGAATTCCATCACCGAGAAACTCAATGCCGAGATTGACCGGATATCCAAAAGGCTCCCGGACCACCGTCACACCCAAAATACGGAATCCTATCG